>CALBDV010000848.1 GCA_937927565.1 uncultured Holophagales bacterium | reverse complement strand
GCTCCAGGACCGCGAAGAGCCGTCCGAGGCGATAGCCGGAGTTCGTGTTGCTCGCGTCCATCTCTGTGTTGACCTCCATACCTTCGTTTCGAATGAGCACTGCCTTCACGATCGCCACGCGCGCCTGCGGAAGGGCCCGCTCCAAGCGCGTCCGCCGCAGGGCAGTCTCCAGGAGCAGCATCGGATACGGCCGACCCAGCAGAATCGACTCGAACAGCCGGCCCGCGAGGTTCGGCGGCAGATTCTTGTCCTCACCTCTGGCAGCCAGCGATCGGAGCACGTTTCGGAGAGGGCCATTCTCGGGCTCGCCCGCCATCCGCGGGACCAACGCCGTCTCGGCGAAGTACCGGCGCACATTTCCCGTGATCACACCGACAGACGATTCGATCCAGTCCCGTAGAATCGCTCGCCCCTGCGCACCCGAGATCAACGCCATGTAGAAAGGTGCCTCGGGATCGAGAAAGACCGGCCGGCCCTTCCAGGGCGAACCGAGAAGTGCCGACACGGCGTCGGGGTTCCCGTCCAGGAGCTGAGCGAACAGGTCGTCGAACTCGGCATCTTTCGACCAGAAGACTGAGGTCGTGTCGTCCGAGACTCGATACGACTGACGGCTCATCGGCCCGGAAGGACCAGGATATGCAGGATGAAGGAGCCGGTTCAGCCCGGTGGTGTAGCCGTCCGCGCACGGCTGACAGATCGGGGCGTTCTCGGTCCGGGAGAGTCCATAGGACTCGAAAGCCGGTGCATTGAAGGAAACGAACGCAACGCCCGAAGCGTTTCCGCCCGGAACGTACTTCAGCTTCGGGTTGCTATCGACCGTGTCACCGAGGCTTCCGCAGGCCAGGCACATCCTCTGAGCTGCGCCCGAGCTCGTCGTGCGCTTCTTCGTCCACCATTCCGCGACAGCTTCACGGCTCGAGACGAGGATCGCCGGATCGGTCGAGAGAGCGAATCCGAACAGATCTCCGTCGCCATGGTCAGCGGGAAGGCCGACTTGCCCTCCTCCCGCCTCCCGGCTGGCGAGGAACCTGTGCACCGCAATGGCGCCCGGATCCCCGGTCGCTTCCGCCGCCTCCCGAACCAGTTCCGAGAAGAGTCGAACCCGGTTCCCGAGCTTCTCCTCGGGAAAGTCCCCGACTCCGAACACGTACTCGGCCTTGTCCACCAGAAAGTCCGCCCTGTCCGCCGCGGCGCGCACCACACGACGAGGTACCGGAAACGGCTTGGCACGAGGCTTCCCACGTTCCCCTGGAGGCGGCATCTCGACTGTCGACTCGATCCCCAAACACCTGCCGGTTTCGTCGATCCGGATGATGTACTTGACCGGCCTCGGCTCGTAGTGCGGGTCTTCGAGCAACCCCTGGGAAACGGCCAGCCGTTTGAGCTCTGTGAGGATCATGCTGCCGCCTGCCCCTCGTCCCACGGAGGCACCTCAAGCACACCATCCCGAAGACGCGCCTCGAAGAACCGGGGCTTGTTCGTGTCGCCGAACTCGATGTCGTGAAGCATCAGGCCCAGGTCGCGCGTCACCGCCAATGGCGCCGGCGAGCCAGCGGCCGAGAGGAACTCGGCGGAGAATTCGCGGCACCCGAAATAGGGCTGGTTGAAGGACTGCCCCTTCTCGAGCCGGCGGGTGAACATCTCCACGAACTTCGTCGTTGTTTCGCCTGGTCCAGCCTTGATCGTCATGGCGAACGATGCCTCCACGACGTAATCCACATTCGCGAGCGCTACGGTGTTCCGCTGCGAGCGGTCTTCGTCCGCGAAGAAGTCGCGGAACCGGCCCCCCCGCATCGCTGACCGAACGCTGTCCGTCGGGACCTTAGAGTTCACCTCGTTCCGCTTGAAGGACGTGAAGAAGATCGGAGCCAGTACCCGAATCCGTTCGATCCGCCAGCGAATTGCCGGCTTCCAGAGGACCGCTTCGACTGCGCCCCGTGCGGCCGACGGCGTCATCACCTCGTAGCTCACCCGCTCCGTCTTGAACTCCGGCCGCGTAAAACATGCGAGCGGACCTCTGAGCCGTATCGCGAGCGTCGGACTTCGTTCCTTCATGCAGAACCCTCCTTCGTCGTTCAGACGGTGAGACTCTCGGGATCGGGGAAGAGCGGCCCGTCCAGCCGAAGGCCGAGCCGGGCGTTGTACAGTTTCCTGTGGGTCTGGGCGAGAGCCCAGGCGACCTCTCGCACGTGCTCCAGCGCTCCGACTTCGAACAGGCGCCGGAAGTGTGACCTCGAGACAGTCGCGACGTAGGGCTGAAGCGCCCGCATCGTGAGCCGATTCGGACCGTCCCGACGAAGGCGGTCCAAGCGGAGTTCCGAGTCGCTGGCACCTTTGCCCCATGGCATCACGATGCCGACGCTTGTCTCGTCGATGACCTTCGCCTTCCCAGCCACCTCACGGAATCGGAGGTTCTCCCGCGCCTCCTGGATGCCTCTGCGATCCATGTCCGAAAGGAAGTAGAGCCGTCGGAAGTAGGACTCGAACTGCTCGGGGCTTAGAGGATCGAGGCGCTCTCCGAGTTCCGCCAGGAGCCCCTTTGTCGTCTCGAGACCCTTGCGGAGTATCCCCGGAGGCGGATCTGACGGAGCCACGAAGACGACCACCCGGCCTTCCTCGCGCCGACCTTCTCGATTGCATCGGCCTGCCGCCTGGGCGATCGCATCCAGACCCGCCAGCGCCCGGAAAACGACAGGGAAGTCGATGTCGACCCCTGCCTCGACGAGTTGCGTGGAAACGACCCGGACCGACTCCTTTCGCCCCAGACGCGCCTTGACCTGCCGGATGACTTCCAGTCGATGAGCCGGGCACATGGACGCGGAGAGGTGAATGACATCCTCCGAAAGCAGGTTGACGAGCTCGACGGCGTCCGCCCGCTTGTGGACGATCGCGAGAAAGCAATCCTCCTCTTCGAGCTGAGCTGCGAGGTCGGGCCAAGCTGTCGGTAGGGAGAGGTCCCGCGGCCATTCGATCCTTGCACGCCGGAGGGCGCGGAACTCCTCCGCCGGATTCGGGAGGATCTCT
>CALBDV010000847.1 GCA_937927565.1 uncultured Holophagales bacterium | reverse complement strand
ATGCCGGATCACAGCTCTCCGCGGAAGGCCCGGTGCTGGAGGGAGGCGAAGAGGGCGTCGAGGTGGGTAAGAGAGGCTCGCTGGGCAGCCTTGAGCCTCTCGACGGCGGCGACGCGGCAGGCGAATTCGTGCTGGAGCGTGAGAGGGGGGAGCGGGAGCCTGATCTTCTCTATCCGGAAGAGAGCGAGCTTTCCGATCGTGACCTGTCCGACCTGGGAGCCAATCTGGCTCTGACCGTAGGGGCTCCTGAGTAGCGCAGCAAGGTACTCCGCGTTGAAGGTCTCCCTGTTTCGCGGCACGAGTTTCGCCGCGTTTTCGGTGAGGTTGGCGCCGTTGAGGGACACCGGAACCGAGGCAATGAGACCTATTGATCCCGCGATGGAGATGATCACGTCTCCTGTGTTGACTGTGTATCGCTCGATCTGTTTCTGAATCTCCGGCTTTAGGAACACCAATCCGGCCTCGTCCACGACTCCGCCCTTGAGGTCGAGAACGCGAATGTAGCGGAACGGCGTCGGATGGAGTGAATACTCCTCTCCCTTGGGCAAGCGTTTGCCGCCTTTTACTTCGCACAGATCTCCCAGTAGACGTTCCGGCCACCGCATTGGATTCGTCGCTGGATCCCCGGACAGGTCGAGGAAGATGGCCTGGGCGAGGGTGTCGAGCTGGGCGAGGGCCGCGCGACGCTTGGCCCGCAATGCCTCCACCTGGTCCAGGACCTCAGCGATCTGGTGTTGCTCCGAGACCGGGGGGAGAAGGACCGATGAGCGCCTGAGGTACTTGAAGTGGCGGTCGTATCCGCCTTCGGTCAGGCGAAGCTGTCGAAGGTACCGGTAGAGGTACTTGGCGTCGATTCCCGGTGTCGGCCGAAGAACCTTTACCCCATCAGCTCCTATGCAGAACGGGAAGTCGACGTACTTGAAGCACCGCGTGTGATCGCCGAAGACGATCACAGGGAGTTCCGCATGGCATAGCCGAGCCTCGTCATCGACGAATCCCGCGATCAACTCCTTCCCTTGATCGACGACCGCGAAACGGCCACGGGGCAGAAACTCGCTCTGCGGGGTCTTGGCGTTCCCGCCAGAGACATCCTCAACGGCATCGGCGAAGGAGACCGTCCTCCAACCCTCCCTCACGCTCCCACCCCCGCCGACGCCCTCATCCGTTCAGCGAGCTTTCGTCGTGGGCGCCTTGCGCCGCTTCGGTCTGGATGGCAGTTCGTCCCCGGCCAGGGCGGGGCCGTCGGGGACCTTCGCGAGGACCGCCGTGAACGCCTTTCGGTTGCTGCGAGCCGCCCGCTCCTTCAGGGAGTCGATGGTCTTCAGCGTAGCGATCTTCTCGGC
>CALBDV010000846.1 GCA_937927565.1 uncultured Holophagales bacterium | reverse complement strand
TAGGCCGCCAGCGTCAGGTTCGTGAAGAGGCCGAAGACCCCGATGTACTTCAGGAACCGGCTCTTCCCCATCCGGTCGAGGATTCCGGGGGCCGAGTGGTGGCCGAACTGCCCCCCGTAGCGCCCCATCGCCCACTCCACCCAGAGGAGGGGGATCCCCATCAGGACGAAGGCGACGAGGTACGGGATGAGGAACGCCCCGCCGCCGTTCTGCGCCGCCTGCGCCGGGAAGCGCAGGAAGTTCCCGAGCCCCACGGCGTTGCCCGCCATCGCCAGGACGAGCCCCGCGCGCGACGCCCACTGTTCCTTTTGTGCCGTCATCGGCTCCCCCTCTGCACGACGCGGCAGGGTATCCGCGGCCGGGAGGGCCCGTCAACGCGAGATCCGGCACGCGAGAGGCGGGATCCGGCCGGCCATTCCGACCCGCCACGCGATCCGGGACGCGGGAGAATCGGCCCGATGAAGGTCGCCCTCCTCCAGCTCGACATCGCCTGGGAAGACGTTCCCGCCAACCACGCCCGGTCCTCCCGCCTCCTCTCGCAGGCCGCCGCCCTCGGCGCCCGCCTCGCGATCCTCCCCGAGATGTTCGCGACGGGCTTCTCCCTGGACGGGCGCCGCATCGCCCAGCCCGCAGCGGGACCGACGGAGGCATTCCTCCGCGAACGAGCTTCCACCCTCGGCCTTCATCTCCTCGCGGGCGTAGCCGAAGCTGCCGAGCCCCTTCCCGCCAACCGGGCGCTCCTCGTATCCCCGGACGGAAGCGTGAAGCGGTACACGAAGATCCACCCCTTCTCCTTCGCGGGAGAGGAGAAGGCCATGGGAAGCGGCGGCGAGGTCGTCACCTGGGACGTCGAGGGACTCCGCGTGACGCCCCTCGTCTGCTACGACCTCCGCTTCCCGGAGCCGTTCCGCCTCGCGGCGGAGGAGACCGACCTGTACGCCGTGATCGCGAACTGGCCGGAGCGGCGGCGGCACCACTGGAGCCTCCTCCTCAGGGCCCGTGCCGTCGAGAACCTCGCGTACGTCGCCGGGGTGAACCGCGTCGGCGAGGGGGGCGACCTGCGATACCTCGGCGACTCGGCCCTCGTCGGACCGTGGGGCGAGACGATCCTCTCGGCCGCCGAGCAGGAGACCGTCCTCGTCGCCGACGTCTCCCCCGGGGCGGTCGCCGAGGCGCGCCGGAAGTTCCCCGTCCTTTCGGACCGCAGGCCGGCGAGTTACCGGCGCTGAAGCCGGCGCCGCGCACGGGGCAGCGCGAGGAGCGCAGCCGAGAGCGCCGCCAGGAAGAGCCCGAGCCGGAACGACCCGGGCCTGTAGGCGACCTCGACCCGAGACCGTCCCGCGGCAACGGCGACCTCCTGTCGCCGTCCCAGGCCGCCGCCGATCGGAACGCGCCTCCCGTCGACCCGCGCTTCCCAGCCCGGGTACCCGGCGTTGGCGAGGACGAGCGTCCCGCCCGAAGGCGCCGTTACCTCGAGGAGCCAGCGCGTCGGTGTCCGCTCGAGGACGCGCGTCTCTCCCGCATCGCGACCGTCCCGCTCGACGCGTGCGCGCGGCCTCACCCTTCGGTTCTCCAGGAGCCTGCCCTCGGGTCCCGAGGCGAGCTCGACCAGGTCGAGGCCGAGTTTCTCGTTCAGCGTCCGTGCGGAGAACGTGAACTGCGGGTGGAGAAGGAGGTACTTCACGTTCCAGTCATCGAGCTCGCGGCCGCCCGGAAGGAGGTCCCACGGCGCCACGACGTCCGTCTGGGTCGGGACCCCGCGAAAGCGCCCCACCTTCCCGCGCTCGGTCCGGAAGGCCTTCAGCGCCAGGGCGTCGTAGCCCCGGAGGTCGTCGAGGCCGAGGGACGTCGCCGTGTTCGCCGGGAGGTAGGTGTGGAGCGGCAGTATCCGGAAGACGTCCGGATCCGCAGCGACGCGCGCCAGGAGCGGCGTGGAGAGGCGGCGCATCGCGGCGGGCGTGACGGCATGGACTCCCCTGGCGGCGGAGAGGAGCTCCGCCCCGCAGCCTGTCGCGATTCCGAACGCGACCGCCACACCGAGGGACGGACGGCGGGCCCTTCGCAGCAGCTCGTCGAGGCCGCGCGCCGCCAGGAGCGCCGCCGGGATCGGAAGGAGGAGGAGCGTCCGGCTCCAGCGCACCGGTGTTCCCTCGACCAGGAGCCGCGACAGCGGGCTGTCGTACGCGGCGAGGAGAAGGAGCGCCCCGGAGAGGACGAAGACCTGCGTGACACGTTCCCTCCGGCCGGCGAACGCCCCGATCGCGACCAGCGGGAGGAGCGCGAGCGAGAGGTACGCCGCGCCCTCGATCGGGTGAGAGCCCTCCGCCCGGGGAAGGACGAAGCGCACGAGATCGCGCAGCGGGAGCGGGGCGATGTGACGGTCTTCGCCGGCCCACGCGGCGCTCAGCGGGAGGTACTCGAGGAACGGGAGGAGGAACCAGGCCGAGAGCCCGGCCCCCAGTACGGCGCCCGCGACGGGCCGTGCGGCGGCGCGCGCCGAGGGCGCCTCCGCGGCGAGGACGAGCGCCGCGAGGAGTGCGGCCATCAGCGCGGTCTCGTGGTGCCCCCCGCCGAGGACGAGCGCGGTCGCCGCCGCCACCATGACGAGGCTCCCGGGTGAAGGAGCGCGTACCGCGCGCCGGACCGCCAGGAGGAGCCAGGGGACCCCGGCCGCCGTCAGGGTGTGGGGATGCTCCAGCCAGGCCACGAATGGTCCCGAGAGCCCGCAGGCGGACGCCACGAGGAGCGAGGCGGCGCGCGACCTCCCGTGGTCCCTCGCGAGCGCCCATCCTCCGGCCGCCGAGACGAGGATCCGGAGGAGCAGCGAGAGGTTCCAGCCCGGAAACAGCGGCAGGGCGAGGGCAGGCCAGAGAAGCGGTGAGCCGAGCGCCGACTGGCCGTTGCCGAGCAGCGGCTGACCGGCCTCCTGGTGCGGATTCCAGAGCGGAAGCCGCCCCTGGCCCAGCTCGCGACGCGAAAACTCGATCCACGGCACGAACTGCCAGACGGGATCCGTCAGGGCCGCGGGTGCCGGGGCCAGGCTAGGCCGCCCGATGGACGGGGACCAGGGCCAGAAGTGCCCGCGGAGCGCATCCGACAGGACGAGTCCGCGGTGCATCCCGAGCGCGGCGCCGACGACGGTTCCCACGACGAGGAGCGTCGCCGCGGCGGCGGCGGCCCGGACGGTGCGCCCCCGGGCTGCGCCCATTTCCGCTAGCGCTCGCGGCGGCGGATCGCATCCAGAAGCTCCGCCGGGTCCTTCGCATCGAGGAGGTTCTCGACGGTCTCTTCCTGGCGCAGGAGGCGCGCGACCTGGGCGAGGAACTGGAGGTGCTCGACGGTCGCCGACGCCGGCGAGGCGAAGGCGAGGACGATCCGGATGCCGGCCGGACCCGAGTCGAAGACGCCCGAGGCGTTGGCACCGAGCGCGCCGACGATCCTCCCGAGACCGCCAATCCGCGCGTGGGGCAGGGCCACCGCTCCGAACGAGGTCGAGCCGGCCCCTTCGCGGTTGCGGATTCCCTCGAGAGCCGCGCCGGCGGCTTCCGGTGAGAACCCTTCCGCGAGAAGGACCGGCCGGAGGAGGCGGTCCACGGCGTCTTCCGGGCTGAGGGCCCGGAACCCGGCCTCTACCTTCCCACGTGCCAGGATCGTCGAGAGCCGGGTCTCGACCGCCAGCTCCCGCATCGACACGCAGGATCCTCCACGTCGGCATGATCCTTCCGTCGCTCCGGAGAGGCAAGTGGAAAGACCCCGTTCCCGCTAACATCCCCGATCGCCATGAGCCTGACGCTTCTCGACTGGGGAATCGTCCTCGCCTACTTCGCGCTGTCGATCGGGATCGGCCTCCGGTTCACGAAGAAGGGCGGCGAATCCCTCGAGGAGTACTTCGTCGCCGGCCGCTCCGTCCCATGGTGGCTCGCCGGCTCCGCCATGATCGCCACGACCTTCGCGGCCGATACGCCTCTCGTCGTGACGGGCCTGGTCGCCAGCCATGGTGTCGCCGGGAACTGGCTCTGGTGGAACATGGTCCTGAGCGGGACGCTCACCGTGTTCCTCTACGCGCGCCTGTGGCGCAGGGCGCGCGTCATGACGGACGTCGAGTTCGCCGAGATCCGCTACTCCGGCCGCCCGGCGAGCTTCCTGCGCGGCTTCCGCGCGGTCTACCTCGCCCTCCCGATCAACCTGATCATCATGGGCTGGGTCACGCTCGCGATGGTGAAGATCCTCGGCATCGCGCTCGGGATCTCCCCGATCTGGGCGGTCGGCATCTGCTTCGTCGTCACCGTCGCCTACTCGGCCGCCGCCGGGATGCGGGCCGTCCTCTGGACCGACCTCGTCCAGCTCGGCATCATGATGACGGCGGTCATCGTCCTGGCGGTCTACGCCGTCGACGCCGTCGGCGGGATGGGCGCCCTGAAGACCGGGGTCGCAGCACACTTCGGCTCGCTCGACGCGGCGCTCTCCGTCGTCCCGCCCGCCGGCTCGCCCTGGATGCCGGCGATCGCCCTCTTCACGTTCCTCGCCGTCCAGTGGTGGGCGGCGTGGTACCCGGGGGCGGAGCCGGGCGGCGGCGGGTACGTCGCCCAGCGGATCTTCTCGGCGAAGACCGAGCGGGACGGAGTCCTCGCGACGCTCTTCTTCAACGTCGGTCACTACGCCTTCCGCCCCTGGCCCTGGATCATCACCGGCCTCTGCACCGTCCTCCTCTACCCGGGCGGGGTGGAGATCGCCGGGAAGAAGGACGTCGAGGCGGCCTACGTCCAGGCGATGGTCGACCTTCTCCCCTCGGGCTGGCGGGGCTTCCTCCTCGCCGGCTTCGCCGCGGCCTACATGTCGACGATCGGGACGCACCTGAACTGGGGGGCGAGCTACCTCGTCAACGACGTCTACCGCCGCTTCCTGAAGAAGGACGCGACCGAGAAGCACTACGTCCTCGCCGCACGCCTGACGACGATCCTTCTCTTCCTCGCCTCGATCGTCGTGACGCTGAATCTCGGGACGATCGCGGAAGCGTGGCTCTTTCTCCTCGCCCTCGGGAGCGGGACGGGCCTCGTCCTGATCCTCCGCTGGTACTGGTGGCGGATCAACGCCTGGAGCGAGATCTCGGCGATGGGCGCTTCCCTGGTGGTCTCGCTCTGCGCGATGTGGTGGTTCAAACGCCCCGGCGCCGTGACGGCGGGGCCGGGAGCCGACTTCGAGGCCCAGGCGAAGACGATGCTCGTCACCGTCGTCCTCTCGACGATCGTCTGGGTCACCGTCACGTTCTTCACGAAGCCCGAGCCCGACGAGAAGCTCCGCTCGTTCTACGAGCGGGTGCGCCCCGGCGGCCCCGGCTGGGCGCGCGTCTCGACGGCAATGGGCCTCGGGCGCGAGAGCATCCCCGGCGGCGCGCTCTCCTTCGCGAACTGGGGCCTCGCCGCGGTCCTCGTCTACGCGTCCCTCTTCGGAATCGGCAAGGTCGTCCTCGGCGCCGCCGCGGAAGGCCTCGGCCTGCTCGCCCTCGCAGGCGTCTGCTTCGGCCTCGTCATGCGAAACCTGAGGAGCTGAACCCGGGAGCTTCCTCACGGCGCTCCGCGAGGTCGTCCCGTCGCCGCTGATGTCGCTATGATCTCCGTGCAGACACTTCCACCCGAGGAGGCCGATCATGCTCAAGTGGGTCCAGTGCGTCCGCCGCCGCCCCGAGCTGACCGTCGTGGAGTT
>CALBDV010000845.1 GCA_937927565.1 uncultured Holophagales bacterium | reverse complement strand
CGCTCGTCGCGGAAGAGCGACGGGAAGTAGACCGCGAAGAGGACGAACGGGACGATGCCGCCGAGCGTGCCGAGCAGCAGGACGAGGATCGGACGTCGCGTCGTCTTCTCGCGCGCCGTCCACCAGGAGTGCGCGAGGGCCAGGAGCCCGAGGACGAGGTAGTCGGCAAGGAGGATCCAGTTCGCCCGGGGTGCCCCGTAGACGAGGCCGGAGCGATCCCCGGTCCGTCTGAGCGCCGCCATCTGGAGGGCGTAGAACGCCGGGGGGAGGGTGTAGAGAAGCACGAAGAGCGCGGGAGACCCGTTGAGGAAGCGCTGGATGAGGACGAGCGGCGCCGCCGGGGCTTCCTCTCCGGGACGCGGGTCGGCAAAGCGGAAGACCTTCCGGTGCGGGAAGAGGAGGAAGAAGTGGAGGAAGACCGCGCCGAGGAGAAAGAGAGCGAGAGTACCGGCCACCTGGACGAAATAGTCGATCCAGTAGTAGCTCGAAGGGCGGAGCCGGCAGACGAAGAAGAGCATGAAGAGGACGCAGAGGAGGAAGAAGACCTCCGCCGCGGCGTCCCCCGCGCTCCGGGAGTAGACGAAGAGGCCGAGCCCGAAGAACAGCCCCCCGAGCAGGGCGTAGTAGACGTAGGCCGCCGAACCGAGGCGGTAGGGCGACAGGACCAGCTGCAGCTCGAGGACCTGCTCTCCCCGCTTGACCAGGTAGGGAACGGCTTCCTTCGCGGTATGCCGTCCGAGCTCGGAGGCCGCCTCGGCGGGAGAGTTCAACATCCTCCGCCCGATGCCGAGGAGCGTGTCGCCAGACCGGATCCCGGCCGCCGCCGCCGGTCCCCCGGGGACGACGGCCCGCACGTGGATCGCGCCTTCGGCGTAGGGGTCGGGAACGACGCCGTCCCACGCTTTCGGCAGGAACATGTCGGCGACCGACATCAGCGCGATGAGCGCACCGAGCCCTCCGAGAAGAACGATGGCCCTCCGACGGGCTGCGGGCGGGGCGTGGGTCACGTCCTGTTTCTCTCGTTCTGCGGCAAAGTCGGAAGGCGCTTCAGTATACGGAGGCCGTACCGGCCGGTTCGGCGGGGGCGTCGCCGTGCATGCGAGAATCGCGCCTCGTGAGGATCCGCAGGCTCGAGGGCCCTTTCGTCACCTTCGAGGGGATCGAGGGCTCCGGCAAGACGACCCAGCTCCGGCTCCTCGCGAGGCGCCTGCGTCGCCGCGGCGTCCCCCTCCTCGTGACGCGCCAGCCCGGCGGCACGCCGACGGGGGTCCGGCTGCGCCGCCTCCTCCTCCACGCCGGTGAGCTCGATCCTCGGACCGAGCTTCTCCTGATGTTCGCCGACCGGAGGCAGCACCTGACGGAGTCGATCGAGCCCGCGCTCGCCGCCGGAACCGTCGTCCTCTGCGACCGCTACACGGACGCCTCGCGCGCCTACCAGGGCGCGGGGCGCCGGATCGGCGAGGAGCTCGTCGACCTCCTTCACGAGCGCTTCTGCGGGCGCGAGCCCGACCGGACCTACCTCTTCGACTGCCCCCCCGAGACCGGCCTGGCCCGGGTCACGGCCTCCCGGAGCGGGAAGGACCGGATCGAGCGCGAGGCCCTCGCCTTCCACCGCCGCGTCCGGGCGGCGTACCTCGTCCGCGCCCGACGCGAGCCGGGGCGCTTCCTCGTCCTCGACGGGACGAAGCGGCCGGACGAGCTGGCTGCTCTCCTGGCCGCCGATTTCGACGCGTTCCTCAGGACACGATGACCGACGTTCCCGTCCTGCTCCTGACCGGGCGCAGCTCCCGGCGCCTCGAGGCCGAGGCGCTCGACGTCGCGGCCGGACTCCTCTGCCGGAGCGGCGACCGGAGCACGGCCTGCAACGACTGCCGCAGGGTCGCCCGGCGCGAGCACCCCGACCTCCTCGTCGCAGCCCCCGAGGCGAGCCGTCGCTCGAACACCCCGCCGTTCGACGAGTCGTCGACCTCGAAGGAAACGACGATCCCTACGGCGCTCGTGCGGGCCCTCGCCTCGGACGCCTTCCGGAACCCGTACGAGGCCGCCCTGCGGGTCCTCGTCCTCCTCGACGTCGACAGGACCGAATCGGCGGCCTTCAGCGCGCTCCTGAAGGTGCTCGAAGAACCCCCGTCCCGCGCCCGATTCGTCCTCACGGCGGCCCGTCCCCGTCTCCTCCCGCCGACGATCCTCTCTCGCCTCGTCCTCCGGCGGCTCCCGTCCCCGCCGCGCGAGACGCTCGTCGCCTCCCTCGTCGCGCGCGGGATGTCTCCCGAGGAGGCCGCCGCGCGCTCCGCATTCCGCCCCGCCGGAGAGGAGGAGGCCGTCGACCTGGACCTCGCGGGCGAACGCGCCTCGCGGGACGCACTTCTCGAGGCCGCGTCGGGCCTCTTCCTGTCGGGCGGGGCCGGCTGGGCCCTCGTCCTCGCCGCGAGACTGGCTGCCGAAGATGCCGCTGCGACAGCTGATCGCTTCGGCCTCCTCGCCCGGATCCTCAGGGACGCGGTGGCGGCGGGAACGGACCCGGCGGGCCGGACGGTCCTCCACGCCGAACGCTACAAAGACCTGGCGCTCCTCTCGGAAGCCGGGACCGGCATCCTCCTCGAGGCCGCGAGCAGGGCCCTCCTGGAGGCCGCCGACCTGCCCGACTCGCGCCGGAATCCCCGCCTGGCGGCCGAGGCCTACGCCTTGTCGCTCCTCACCCTGTAGACCCTCGGTCCACGAGAAAAGGGCGGGTCGCGTCGAGTGAGACGAGACCCGCCCTTCGCCATCTCCGGCAGGAGGCTACTTTTCCAGCTCGATGACGACGTCGATGGACGCTCCGGGCTTCGCCTCGACGGTCACCGTCTTCGTTCCGTACCCCGGGCGGACCACCGTCACGACGTGTTTTCCCGGTTTCAAACGGAGGCCGCGGCTCAGGTCACCAAGCTCCTCGGCAGTTCCGACGTATCGGTCGTCGACGTAGACCGCCGCGTCATCCGGCTCCACCTCGAACCGGAGACGCACCTGCGCGGCCGGAGCGACGTCTCCCCCCTGCGGCTCCGGAGCGCGCCACGCCTCGGCATCCGCGGGCGGCGCCGGCGGCACGGGAGGAGGGACGTCCTCGTCCAGGCCGTCGAAGTCGACTTCGATGGGCTCTCCGTCGATGCCGGAGTCGGGCCCGCCCTGCACGTCGTATCGCCCGGTCTTGTCGCCTTCGGCCTCGTTCTTCTGGGCCCCCGGCTTTCCGAAGACCCGGCCGAGCGGCGTCCCCTTGTCCTCGGGGTCGACGACCTGAAGCTTCTTGATTCCGGGCAGGAGCTTCATCTGGTCGTTCAACGCGACGGCCTGGCCCGCCCTGACTTCGATCTCCCTCACGATCGTCTCGTAGGACGGGTGGCGAAGCTCGAGGCGGTACTTTCCGGTCTCGAGATAGAGATAGTCGGGGAAGCCGTCGAAGTCGTCGGCCTGCCCGATGAGCGTCCCGTCCAGGTACACCTCGGCGGCCTCCGGGCTCACGTCGGTGTCGATCCGCGCGTACTGGTTCGCGACCGGCGTGACTTCGTTGATGACGTAGACCCCGCCACCGCCCCAGCCCCAGCCCCAGCCGGTACCCCAGCCCCACCACCAGTCCCACGGGCCGCCCCACAGCCACGACGAGCCGGCGTAGTAGGTGGGCGGGCAGTACCAGCCCCGGTGCCCGCCGTAAT
>CALBDV010000844.1 GCA_937927565.1 uncultured Holophagales bacterium | reverse complement strand
TCGAGGATCGCGCGGACGGTCGAGACGACCTGGGCCTCGTTCCACGCGCCGGCGGCCTTTACGCCGTCGAGGTAGGTCCTGATCTCGGCGTAGAGGGTCGACTCGTGGTCGTGGTCCTTCTTCCCCTCCTTCAGCCCCGTGTAGGCCTCGGCGGGGAGGGCGCCGTGCTCGCGCAGGGCGCGCAACACCGCCGCGGGCTGCGAGCCTTCGCCGTAGACCGAAGTCCCGCGCGACTTCACCCAGCCCTTCGCCTTCTCGACGTGCTCCCAGTAGACGGTGTGGAGGGCGGAGAGCCGCAGCTCGCGCTTCGTGAGGCGCCAGGCCTCGGACTCGAGGAACGAGGTCGTCGAGAAGCACCAGCACATCCCCGAGAGCCCCTGGCAGACCGGGGGCTGGTGCCAGACCTTCGTGAACTCGGTGACGGCCTTCGGGGCGTCGACCTTCGAGAAGTCGACCCAGATCCGCTTCTTCGCCGGAGTCTCTGCCTTCGGCCGGACCTCGGCCTTGATCGCGTCGTACCTCGCGTCTTTCTTCTCGGCGAAGACGGCGCCGTCGCGGCGGTCGTCGGCGTGGACCGGCGGGGTGGCGACGAGCACGGCCGTCAGGACGGCGAGTGCGATTCGTTTCATGAAGGACCTCCGAACCGGGTGAGTCTGGCGCGATCGGCCGTCGCGGTCCAGACCTCGGGACGGACGGCTAGACTCGCCGTCATGTCGATTCTCCTCGCCGGCCTCGACGACTACCTCCTCTCGATCCTCCCAGCGCGGGACGCGGTCCTGGCGCGAATGGAGGCGGACGCCGCGCGCCGCGGGATCCCGATCGTCGGTCCGGCGGTGGGGCGGCTCCTGGCTCAGTACGCGCGGCTCGTCGGGGCGCGGCGTGTCTTCGAGCTCGGGAGCGCGATCGGCTATTCGACGATCTGGCTCGCGCGGGCGGTGGGGCCCGACGGGCAGGTCTTCTTCACCGACGGCTCGGAGGAGAACGCCGCCGAAGCTCGGCGGAACCTCGAGGAGGCGGGCGTCGCGGAGCGCGTGACGGTTCTCGTTGGAGACGCCCTGACGCGGCTCGACGAGACGGAGGGCGAGTTCGATCTCGTCTTCAACGACGTGGACAAGGAGGGGTACCCCGACGTTCTTCGGCGCGCGGTTCCACGCCTCCGGATCGGGGGGCTCCTCGTGACGGACAACGTCCTGTGGGACGGTCGCCTCCGGCTACCCGAGTGCGAGGACGACGCGGAGACGGCCGCGATCCGGGAGTTCAACCGGCTCTCCTACGGACACCCGGACCTGGAGACGACGATCGTGCCCCTGCGCGACGGCGTGTCCGTCGCTCGCCGGATTCGCTGAGCCTTCGTCGCCTCAGCGTCAGGAACGTGGGGATCCGGGGCCGGCGGGCGGCTTCGGTGCGGCTTTCCGCCGTCGCATCTTTCCGAGGGAGACGTTGAGCGGGTTGTCGCGGTGAAGGAACGGGATCACGGGTGTCTTCCGCGTTCCCATCTCGGCCATCAGGCGCTTCAGTCCCGGGTGTTTCGGGTCGAGCGCGAGCCCCTTCTCGAGCGCTTCCACGGCCTTCCGGCGGCTTCGTCCCGCCATCCAGACGCGCGCCATGTTGTAGTAGACGTCCGGGTTGTAGTGGTCCTTCTCCACCCCGAGCCAGCAGAATTCCGCGGCTTCCTTGATGCGGCCCCGGTGCAGCGCGAGACAGAGGCCGTAGAAGGAGATGAGCGGCCCCGAGAGGCGATGCTGGTCGCGGCCCACGTGGCGATAGGCTTCCGCGAGGAAGATCAGCCCGCGTTCGTACTGGGCTGCCTTCGCTGCCGAGATTCCCAGCTCGATGAGATCCTCGAGATTCCCGGTGCGCCACTCGGAAAGGACGTCTTCAGGGGAGAGAGTATCGGTCGGCATCAGTCTCCGAAGTCTGGGAAGGTGTCCTCGTGGTGTCAAGCGGCGGACGTGACGCGGAGGACGGCGGCCCTGAGCGCGCTGCCGTCCAGGCGAAGCGCCTCGATCCGTTCGGCGGTCGACCGCAGCGCGGCGCGCGCGGCTTCCGCATCGGCCCGGAGACGAGCCGCCTCCGCGGTGCGAGCCTCCAGGGACGTGCGGACGGTCTCGAGTCGACGGGCGAGGGCGGCGCCGTCGTCCGAAGCAGCCCGATTCGAGCGGATCGACTCGGTGAGGGCGCGTCCGAGCTGTTCGCAGAGGCCGTCGAGCGTTCCGAGGCGGGCCGACGCGAGCGCCCCTCGCTCCTGTCCCGAGGCCGCCGTGCCCGCCGACTCTTCGACGAAGGTCGCCACGTTCCGGACCCCGGCGTTGGTCCGGCGCGCGGCCTCGGACAGGTCGCGGGAGAGCCGCCGCGACTCCTCGAAGAGGCCTCTCAGCTCTGCCGCCGCCTCCTCGAAGGGGGCCCCGGCGTCGCCGGCACGGGCGGCCAGGAGCGAGACGTTCAGGCCGAGGAGGTTGGCCCGATCCGCGAGGCCACCGAGCGACGAAGCGAAGGGGAGCAGGGCATCGGCGCTGCGCGAGAGCTCGGAGAGGCCACGGGACAGCCCTCCGTCGAGCGAGGCGACCCGGTCGAGAGCGGAACGAAGGCTGCGGACCTCGTCGGCGAGGCGGGAGCGTTCGTCAGAAATCTGCTCCGCCGTCGCGAGCGCCCTCTCGATGCTCCCGGATCCGAGCTCCAGGGCGACGGCCTCGCTCGAGTCGGGAGCCGGAGCGGAAGGAGGCATCGGCGTCCGGAGACGCTCCGCCGCGGCGGCCAGGGCCGGCTCCGACGCCTCGATGGACGCCGCGAGCCTCGCGGCAGGGGGTTCGAGAGCGGCCGCCAGGCGCTCGATCCGAACGGGTCCCGGCGTTGGGAGAATCTGCGGCGACTCCGGCTCGGGCCGTGGCGCGGGCAGGTCGCCGCCGCCCTGTTTTCCAGGGAGGGACGGGGGGAGAACGGCGGGCGTCACCGCGGAGGAGGGCTCGGGACGGGCTGCGGCGAGGCGGGCCTCGACCCTCAGCACCCGCGCGCGTTCCGTCCGGAGGGCGCTCCAGGTGGAGGCGAGCGCGACGAGGGAGACCCCGAGGAGGAGGGCGAGGACGAGCTCCATGGGCTCCGAAAGCGTACACCGCCCCACGGCTCCCGCCTAAACTCGAAAGCCCCATGTCGAAATCGCTTTTCCTCAAACCGGGCCGCGACGACGCCGCCCGACGCCGCCACCCGTGGGTCTTCTCGCGCGCCCTGGCGGGGACCCCGCCCGCCGCGGACGGGGAGATCGAGGTCCGCTCGGCATCCGGGGCGCTCCTTGGCCGCGGGTTCGCCTCCTCACGCTCCTCCATCGCCGCCCGCCTCTGGAGATTCGACGACGGGCCCCTCGATGTCGAGTTCGTGAGCGGGCGCGTGCAGGAGGCGGCGCGGCTCCGCGAGCGCTTCGTGCCTCCGCTCACGGATGGCTACCGGCTCGTCCACGCCGAGGGGGACGGCCTTCCCGGCCTCGTCGTCGACCGCTACGGGGACGTTCTCGTCGTCCAGGCGACGACTGCGGGGACGGAGGCAGCGCGGCCTCTCTGGCTGCCGGCTCTTCGGGCGCTCCTGCCAGGCGCGTCGATCCTCCAGCGCAACGACCTCGCGAGCCGCCACGGCGAAGGGCTCGAGCTCGAGGACGAGCTCCTCGCGGGCGCGCGTCCGCCCGATCGCGTCCCCTTCCGGGAAAGGGGTGTGACCTACCTTGCCGACCTCGCGGGCGGCCAGAAGACCGGTTTCTTCCTCGACCAGCGGGAAAACCGTCACCTCGTCCAGGGCCACGCGGCGGGCCGGAGCGTCCTCAACCTCTTCTCCTATTCGGGAGCGTTCGGCGTCGCCGCCCTGGCCGGGGGCGCGTCGCGGGTGACGCACGTGGACGTCTCCGAGCCGGCCCTCGCCCTCGCCCGGGAGAACCACGCCGCGAACGCGCAGGATCTCTCTCGGGTCGAGACCGTCGCTGCCGACGTCTTCGAGGACCTCCGCGCCCGCGCGGCCAGGGGCGAGACGTGGGACGTCGTCGTCACCGACCCGCCCGCCTTCGCGAAGAAGTCGCCCGACGTCGATCGCGCCTGCCGCGGCTACAAGGACGTGAACCGCCTCGCGCTGAAGCTGCTGGCGCCGGGTGGCCTCCTCCTCGCCTGCTCCTGCTCGGGCCCGATCTCCGCCGACCTTTTCCAGAAGGTCCTGTTCGCCGCCTCGCTCGACGCCGGAGTCCCGGTGCGCATCCTCGAGCGGCGCGGTGCCGGCCCCGACCACCCGGTCTCGATCGACTGCCCCGAGACCGAATACCTGAAGGCGTTTCTCCTCGCCCGGTGAAAAGGGACGTGAGGAAGGTCGTCCTTCTCGGCCCGGTCCCTCCGTGGCGGAGCGGCATCGCCGACCAGACGGTGAGGCTCGCGAGGGCCATGGCGCGTCTTGGCGAACCGCCCCTCGTGATCACCTTCTCCAGGATGTACCCGCGTTCGCTCTACCCGGGCGAATCGGACCGCGGCGATGGCGCCTTCCCCGCCGACCTCGAGGTCGTTCCGATCCTCGACGGCTTCGACCCGCTCTCCTTCCGTCGCGCGGCCTTCCTCGCGGCGGCACGCGGCGCGCAGCTCGCGGCGTCCGCCTTCTGGACCTCGGTGTTCGCGCCCCACCTCGCTCTCTTCCTCTCTGCGCACCGTGCAGAGGCGCCGGAGGCGGTCCGTCTCCTCCTCTGTCACAACCTCGCCGACCACGAGGCGGGCCCGCCCAGGAGGGCGCTCGCCCGCCTGGCGCTCCGTCGGGCCGACGTCCTCGCGGTCCAGAACGCCGGAGATCTTGCGACGGCCCGGCGCGAGGTGCCCGAAGCGCGAGCAGTCCTCGTGCCCCACCCGTCGGAGCCGGCCCCCGTCGTTCCTCGAGACGAGGCGCGCGCGCGCCTCGACCTGTCGACTGGCGTTCCCGTCTTCCTCTTCAGCGGTCTCCTGCGCCCCTACAAGGGGTGGGACGTCCTTCTCGAGGCGTTCGCGGAGGTGAAACGTGCGCTCCCCGATGCGGTCCTCCTGCTCGCCGGAGAGCCGTGGGGCGAGGCGAAGCTCCTCGCCGGGCGCCCGGCACCGCCCGGCGTCCGTCTGTTCCTGAGGTTTCTTCCGGCCGAGGAGCGTGGCCTCCTGTTCGACGCCTGCGACGCGGTCGTCTGCCCCTACCGTCACGCGACCGGCTCGGGGATCGCCGCCGACGCCGTCGCCCACGGGAAGCCCGTCATCGGCTCGGACGTCCCGGGGCTCGCCGTCGTCGTCGAGGAGGGGGTGTCCGGCCTCCTCGTCCCGCCCGGAGACACCCGCGCCCTCGCGGCGGCGATGCTCCGTTTCGTTCGGGAAGGGCTGGCGGTGCGCCTCACCGCGGGAGCTGAAGCTCTCGGTGCGCGGTTCACACCCGAGGGGCACGCGCGGGCCCTCCTCTCGCTGGGCGGAATCGTCTCCTGACGGGTTCCGGAGGGACCGGCTAGACTCCTCCGAGACCCCGTGCGCCCGTTGCGCGCGGACGAGGACCACCGCGAATGGCGATGCCGAAGATGTTCCGGGACCGGGTCGTCTCCATGGAGCAGACCTGGGAGCTCGGAGAGAAATACCTCGAGATTCTGGCCGAGCTCGTGCACGAGGCGCTGCCGCGTTTCCGTATGGTCGGTAACGACTTCGACCACGACCGCGACTTCTACGTTCTCACGGTGAAGGGTTCCGAGCCCGACGAGGAGAAGCAGGTCTTCTTCACGAGGATGGTCCTGGCGGAACGCGCCGCCGTCCCTCTCGTCGCGGAGGAGGCACACACGCCGGTGAGGGCGAGGATCGTCGAGGCGATCCGCGCCCAGGCGGACAGCCCCGAGATCGTCGTCGCTTTCCGTTCCGTTCTCTCCGAGGAGGAACGGGTCGAGGCGGAGGAGATCGACGCTGCCTGGCGGGCGGAAGAAGCCGTGCGCGAGGAGGCTCGCAGGGTCGAAGAAGAGAAGAGGCATGCCGAGAAGCGCCGTCAGCGCGAGGCCGAGGATGCTCGCCGAAGGGCGCAGAGGGACAAGGGCCGTCCTCGTGGCGGCGAGGCCCCGATCCAGGTCCAGGCTCAGGTCCAGCCGCAGAGAGGCGGGGCGCCCGAGGCCGAAGGGCGCGGAAAAAAGCGCCGTCGCGGCCGTGGCCGGGGCGGTCGGCCCGAGGGTGCGGCCCAGGGCGAGGCGCTGGCCGGAGCGCCGGGCGCGCCCCAGGCCGCACAGCAGCAAGGCAATCCGCAGCAGGGCGGTCCGCGGCCGGCGGGCAATCGCACGCGAGGCGACAGGCCCGGGGGCGACCGTCCGAAGGGCGATCGTCCTCGGGGAGAGAGGCCCAGGAACGACCGCCCGCGGGGGGACCGGCCCCGGAACGATCGTCCGCAGCAGGATCGTCCGCAGAACGACCGTCCGCGGCCCGAGGTCTCCGGGGAGGCGCCCCAGCTGGGCGGGCCGAGGCCGCAGGAGCCGCGTCCACAATCGCAGGCACCGCGCCCGGAAGGCGCGCCCGCACCGTCTGCGCCGCCGGAAGGCGGGGCCAGCCGCGAAGGCGGGAACCGCCGCCGACGCCGGCGTGGCCGCGGCGGGAGCCGCCCCCAGGGAAGCGGTGCGCCGGGGGGAGGGGCACCGTCGGGGGGCGATTCCGGCGGAGCCGGCTGACGCCGATCCCGGCGCTTCGGACGTCGGCGCCCTCCCCTCCTTCGGCTGCGGGTCCATACTGAAGGGAGACGTTCCACAACCAGCTCCTTGACAGCGTCCGGCCCGCGGCGCGCGTTGCCGCGCTGGAGGCGACCATGTCGCTTTCACCGTCGTTCTCTCGTCCCGTCCTCCTTGCCCTCCTTCTCGCGGTCGTCCCCACGGCGTCGCGTGGGGCCGACCCGCCGATCGACACGTCGCCTCCTGCGTCACCCGTGAAGCTCGTCTTCGTCCACCACTCCACCGGCGAGAACTGGCTCGCGGACTACGGGGGCGGCCTGGGTCTCGCTCTTCGGGACGCGGGGTGGTTCGTGAGCGACACGAACTACGGGTGGGGGCCGACGGACCCCGACGCGGAGGGGCCGATCGGCGACCACACCGACATCGGGAGCTGGTGGCGGTGGTTCGTCGGGCCGCGACGCGACACGTACGTTACGGCGCTCCTGGCCGAAAGCGGGCAGCACTCCGAGTACGCGCGCCGGTCGAACGACCCCGGCGGGACGAACCGCGTCGTGATGTTCAAGTCGTGCTTCCCGAACTCGCAGCTGGGCGGGAGCCCCGCGGACCCGATCCCGCCGATCGATGCGAACCCGCTGCGCGGTGAAGGGAGCGGGTCGGAGTACCACACCGTCGCGAACGCGAAGGGCATCTACGTCGCACTCCGCGACATGTTCGCGACGCGTCCGGACGTCCTCTTCGTCGTCGTGACGGCTCCGCCGCTCGTTTCCGGGGAGACAGACGTGACGGCCGCCGCCAACGCCCGGGCGTTCAACGACTGGCTCGTGAAGGAGTGGCTCACCGGCTACGCGGGGAGGAACGTCCTCGTCTTCGACTTCTTCAACGTCCTGACCTCGAATGGCGGTTCCACGCGGACGAACGACCCGGGGGTGAACGACCTCGGCTGGGCCGACGGGAACCATCACCGTGTGAGGAACGGCGTCGCCGAGCACGTCCGCTCCGTCGCGAACGACCGGTCGGCCTACGCGAGCGCCCCTGACGACAGCCACCCGACGGGCGCGGGCGGGCTGAAGGCCTCGGGCGAGTTCGTCCCGCTCCTGAATGCCGCGTGGCACTGCTGGCAGGGGACGGCGGGCTGCCCGATGCCGACGACGACGCCTCCCACCTGCACCGTCTCGTGCGAGGCGACGGTAGCGGGGGTCGCGACGGCCGGGACACCCGTCACCCTGACCGCAACCGCCACGGCGACGGGGTGCTCGGGCGCGCCCGCATACGACTGGGACTTCGGTGACGGCACGCCGCACGGCTCGGGCGCGAACGAGACGCACGCCTATGCCGCGGGGACGTGGACCTGGCGCGTCACCGTCACGGCGGGAAGCGGAAGCTGCACGCGCTCGGGGACGATCGCCGTGACGACCGGCGGCGGCGGGGGCGAGGCGTGGGTCGCATTCGTCCCCGCCGTTTCCCACGCGCCGGGAGACAAGGGGAGCCTCTGGCGGACGGACCTGGCCGTCGTGAATCCCGGAGCGGCGAACGCGAGCCTGACGCTGACGTTCGCTCCCGTCGAAGGAGCTCCCGTGACGAGGACGGCCACCCTCGGACCAAGGGGAACCCGTGAATGGGCCGATGTTCTCGTCTCGCTCTTCGGCGTCGCGGCCTCCGCGAACGCCTCCGGTGCTCTCCGGGTCGCGTCCGACGTTTCCCTCTGCGTCTCGTCGCGGACCTTCAACCAGGGTGAGGAAGGAACCTTCGGTGGCTTCCTGCCTGCGGTAACGACGGGGGAGGCGCTCGGGCCGGGCCGCCTCGGCGTCCTCCCGCAGCTCACGCGAAATGCTCTCTTCCGCACCAACGTCGGCGTCGTGAACCTCGGCTCTTCCGCGGTCGTGGCGAGGATCCGGCTCTACGACGCGGCTGGCGCGACCGCGGGCGCTCCGATCGACGTCACCGTGCCCGCCGGGGGCCTGCACCAGGTCGTCGATCCCTTCGGGGTCGCCGGGGCGGGAGATCGCGACGTCGCCTTCGCGACGATCGAGGTGACGACGACGGGGGGGCTGGCCTGGGCCTACGCCTCGGTCATCGACAACCGGACGGGGGATCCGACGATCGTCCCGCTCGAGGTCCCGTGAGGGGGTGTGCAATGGTCCTGCGCGAGCGCTCCACCGCCTTCGCTCTGAAGTGGGCCCTCCTGATTCTCGTCCTTCTCGGCCTCCTTTTCTGGGGCCGCGCGGCGTCGGCGGCACCCCAGGCCTGCCCGGGTTCGGAGCCTTCGCTCGTCACGGCGCTCGACCTCCGGCAGCCCCACGCCCTCCCCGAGCCGGCTCCGAGAACCTCGTTCCGCGACCCGGCCTTCGGGCGCTGCGTCACCCGGGTCACCGACCGCGCGGCCGACGTCGAGAGCGGCGATCCGTCGCGTGGAATCAAGAACGAATACTCGCGCGTCCAGGCGTGGAACGCCGACGAGAGCTTCTTCCTCCTTCGCGGGCTCGCCGGCACCTGGTATGTCTGGGACGCCTCGACACTGAGGAAGGTCCGGAAGCTCCCCGACGAAGTGGTGACCGACCCGCGCTGGGACGCGACGGACCCCCGTCTCCTCTGGGCCATCGACGGGACGCGGCTGCTTCGCGTCGACGTGACGAGCGGCGCGGTGACGACGAAGCGCGACTTCGCCGCCGATTTCCCCGGGCGGACGCTCTCGTTCGTCTGGACCCGCTGGGAGGGGAGCCCGAGCGCCGACGGGAGGACGTGGGGCCTGATGGCCGAGGACGAGAACTACGAGGCGTTCGCCTTTCTCGTCTACGACCTCGCCGCGGACCGGATCCTCGCGACGCGCGACGTGAGCGCCTGGCCGGCGGCACGCGCGAGCGACAGCGTGACCATCAGCCCCTCGGGGCGCTTCTTTCTCGCCCAGTGCGAGCCGTGCCCCGAGGGGACCCTCGGCTCCGACGCCAGCCCGTGCGGCCTCATGGTGTGGAACGCGGACCTGACGAACGGCCGGGGCCTCGTGAGGATCATCGGGCACGGCGACGTCGCGTACGACGCGTCCGGGCGCGAGGTCTTCGTCTACCAGGACGTCGAGACGGACGAGATCGCGTATGTCGATCTCGAGACGGGGGCGCGGACGCCTCTCCAGGCGATCGACTTCTCAGAGACCCCCATCGGTCTCCACTTCTCCGGACGATCTCTTCTCCGCCAGGGGTGGGCCGTCGTCTCCACGTACGACGCGACACGGAGCTCCGAGGCGTGGATGGACGACTCCGTGTTTCTCGTGGAACTGAAGCCGAACGCGGGCATCGTCCGCCTCGCGCACACGCGTTCGCTCGTGGATCCGTCGATGGAGCAGGACTACTGGGCCGAGCCCCACGCGACCGCGAATCGTGACCTGACGAAGGTTCTCTTCACGACGAACTGGGGACGCTCGGGGACGGAGGAGGTCGAGACCTTCCTCGTGACGCTGCCGGCCGGCTGGGGAGGGGCGACCACCTGCGCGCCCCTCCACGTGAAGACGGTTCCCGCGGCGGCTCACTCTGCCGGAGCGTTCGGCAGCCTCTGGCGGACCGACGTCGCCGTGGTGAACGCCTCCGGAACGGAGTCCTGCCTCGACGCCACGTTCGTTCCCGCCGGAGGAGGCGAGGCGCGGACCTGGACCGGCCGGATGCCGCCCGGAGCGCGGCTTCTCTCCGACGTTCTCGTCTCCCTCTTCGGAATCGACTCCGCCGCGAAGGCCTCCGGCGCGATCCGCTTTTCCTCCGACCGGCCGCTCGTCATCTCCTCGCGGACCTGGAACGCGACGGAGAAGGGAACGTACGGGGCCCACCTCGCGGGAGTGCCCGCGGGGCGCGCCGTGACGCCGGAGCGACCCGGTGTCCTCCCTCAGCTGAAGCGGGGGACCGCCGTCCGGACGAACGTCGGGCTGACGAACCTCGGGCCGGCCGCTGTCACGGTGGCGATCCGGCTCTTCGCCGCGAACGGCACCGGTCTCGGGAGCGAGAAGCTCGTCGAGGTGCCGCCGGGCGCGCTCGTCCAGCTGGACGACGTCTTCTCCTCCTGCGGTGCCGGCGACGCCGCCATCGCCTGGGCCAGGATCGAGGCGAGGACGGCGGGTGGTCAGGTCTTCGCCTACGCCTCCGTCATCGACAACGCGACGTCCGACCCGACGATCGTCCCGGTGATCGTCCCGTGATGCGGCCGGCGGTTGCCGGGCCCGGCGCTACAGCGCGCTCGTCCCGGGCGGGACGAGCGCGTCGACGCGCGCGGCGTCCTCGTCCGTGACGGTCACGTCGAGCGACGCGATCGCGTCCTCGAGCTGCTCCATCGTCCGCGGTCCGATGATCGTCGAGGTCACCGCCGGGTGCCGGAGCGTCCATTTCAGGGCGAAGCGCGCGAGCGAGGTCCCCTTCTCCTCCGCGAGCGTCAGCAGCTCCTCGACGACCTCGATCCGCCGCGCGAACTTCGGGTTGCCGAGGTCTCCGACCCACTTGACGGCCCGGGGCGTGTCGAGGGGATTCGCCTGCCCGCGGCGGTACTTTCCGGTCAGCCAGCCTCCCTCGAGCGGGCTCCAGACGAGGTTCCCGAGGCCGAAGCGCTGCGTGACGGGGAAGTGGTCGACCTCCATCGTCCGGCGGAGGATCGAGTAGGGGGGCTGGAGCGAGATCCACCGCTCCCACCCGTGCTTCTCCGAGAGCCAGAGCGTCTCGACGATTTCCCAGGCCTCGAGGCGTACGGTCCAGGGGCTGATGCCGGGGTCGGTCGCGTGGCTCGTCGAGCAGCCGACGTACCTCACCTTTCCCTGGCGCACGAGGTCGGTCAGCGTCGAGAGCGTCTCCTCCCACGGCGTCGTCCGGTCGGGGCGGTGGATCTGGTAGAGGTCGATGACGTCGGTCCCGAGCCGCCGCAGGCTCCCTTCCACCTGCTCCTGGATCGCCTTGCGGGAGAGCCCCTGCTCGTTCGGGCCCGGGCCCATCCGCGACCAGACCTTCGTCGCGAGGACCGCCTCGTTCCTCCGGCCGGCAAGCGCCTTCCCGACGATCTCCTCCGACGAGCCCTCGCCATAGTTGTTCGAGGTGTCGACGAAGTTGATCCCCGCGTCGAGCGCGCGGTGGACCATCCTCACGCACTCGACCTCGTCCGTGTTTCCCCAGCGGCCGAGCATCATCGTCCCGAGGCAGAGGGGGGAGACCTTCAGTCCCGACCGTCCGAGGTTGCGGTATTCCATGGCGTCCTCCCGCGGCGGTGGCCGCACGCAAAAGAATATGCCGGGAGGGTAGACTCCGCCGCCAACAACCAGGGGAAAGAGGAGAACGAGCGCCGCCGGGCGCGACGAGAGGGACAAGCCATGATCAAGAAGGGCTGCGCGATCGCCACCGTCATCCTCCTCGGCCTCTTCGGGGGCTACCTCTACCTCCTCTGGGGAAAGATCGAAACCGTGCCCGCGATCATCCTGGCGGGCTTCGGATCGCTCGGCCTCGTGATGGTCGTCTCCCAGCTGAAGGCGGTGATCTTCGGCTCGGGCGACTCGGGAGCGCTGAAGCGGGCCGAGCAGGGCCTTCCCCTCGAGGACGGGAAGGAGGAGGCGGTCTGGGGACCGATCGAGCCGCTCGGCGCGCCGCTGGAGGCGCCCTTCAGCGGACGACCCTGCGTCGCCTACGAGTACGACGCGAAGAACCCGTCGACGACCGACTCGGAGGGCGACGAGCGCCCCGGTGGCTCGACGCTCGCCGGGTTCGCCCTCGCCCCGTCGGTGATCCGATCGAACCGGGGGGACGTCCACCTCCTCGGCTTCAGCCTCCTGAGCGAGTTCCCCGAGAAGGAGATGAAGGACCCCGAGGACGCCGAGCGGGCGATCCGCTACGCCGGGTCGACCGAGTTCACGGAGATGGGGCTCGCGAAGCTCGGCGCGATGCTCTCGACGATGGACGACGCCATGTCCGACGACGACGGATCGGTGAGGAAGGACATGCGGATGAAGGCGGCCACCGCGTCGGACCTCGCAGCGTGCACGCTGACGGAGAAGGTGATCGCGCCGGGAGAGACGGTGACCGCGATCGGCCTCTGGGACGCCGCGAAGGGGGGCCTGGTGCCGAAACTCCGCGGGAAGTCGGTCATCGTCCGGCTCCTCCCCGGAGGCGGGGCGGCGATGGTCGCGCACTCCGAGAAGCGGCCGTGGGGCCTTCTCTTCTTCTCCCTCCTCTGGGCGGGCTTCGCCCACGTCTTCATCTGGTTCGCCCTGACGAGAGGTCTGGAGTGAGGTGCCCGAGCTCCCGGACGTCGAGCTCTACGTCGAGCACCTGACCCGGCGGCTCGCGGGGCGGACGCTCGAGCGGGTCCGCCTCGCCTCGCCGTTCCTCCTCCGGACGGTCGCTCCGCCGCTCTCGTCCGCCGAGGGAAGGACGATTCGCGGATTTCGGAGGCTCGGGAAGAGGGTCGTCTTCGAGCTCGAAGGTGGGCCGTTCCTCGCCGTCCACCTGATGATCGCGGGACGCTTCCACTGGAAGGACGCGGCCCGGGCCCCCGTGCCGAAGAAGGTGGGACTCGCCGCCTTCGACGTTGCCGGCGCGACGCTCCTCCTGACGGAGGCGAGCCCGAAGAAGAGGGCGGCGCTGCACGTCGTCGCGACGGAGGAGGAGCTCGGCGCCCTGTCGCGCGGCGGCGTCGAGCCGCTCGACGCGGATCTCGCGGCCTTCGCCGCGGCCCTTCGGGCCGAGAGCCACACCGTCAAGAGAGCGCTGACCGACCCGCGCCTCTTCAGCGGGATCGGGAACGCGTACTCCGACGAGATCCTCCACGCGGCGCGGATCTCCCCGTTCGCGCTGACGCGGAAGATGGAAGACGACGAGGTGGCGAGTCTCTTCGAGGCGACGCAGGCGACGCTGAGGTCGTGGCTCGAAAAGCTCCGCGAGGAGACGGGCGACCGGTTTCCGGAGAAGGTCACGGCCTTCCGCCCGGACTTCGCCGTCCACGGGAGGTACGGCCGGCCGTGCCCCGTGTGCGGAGACCCGGTCCAGCGTCTCGTCTACGCCGCCAACGAGGCGAACTACTGCGCGACGTGCCAGACGGGCGGACGGCTCCTCGCCGATCGCGCGCTCTCGCGCCTCCTGAAGGACGACTGGCCGCGAACGCTCGAGGAGCTCGAGGAGGCCAGGACGGCCCGGCGCGAGCCGTGACGGCGAGCGCTGGCGGGCGCGGCGTTCGCGATCCTCAGGCCGCCGCTTCAGCCGCGGCCCGGCTGGCGCCGAGCGAGAGGACGACGAGAGTCTGGTCGTCCTCGGGCGGGCGGTTGCGCGTGAAGCGCTTCACGGCTGCGAGGAGCGCGTGGCGAATCTCGCCGGCCCCGTCGCGCGCCGCTCCTCGCAGGACGTCCTCGAAGCGCGTGAAGCCGAACGGCTCGCCGTCGTCGTCGAGCGCCTCGATGAGACCGTCGCTGTAGAGGACGAGCCGGTCGCCGGGGTGCAGCTGCGCCACGTGCTCGACGAACGGCTCGCGCCGCTTCACGCCGAGCGGGAAGCCCCAGGCCGAGAGGGGCTCGACCGCCCCGCCTCCCGCGCGGACGACGTACGGGTCGAGGTGTCCGGCGGAGCAGTAGCGGAGCGTCCCGGTGGGCGG
>CALBDV010000843.1 GCA_937927565.1 uncultured Holophagales bacterium | reverse complement strand
GCTTCGCCTTCGCCTCGGCCGCGTGGCACTTCTCGACCGAGAAGCTCCCCGAGGAAGACCGGGGCGACTTCTTCCGCGTTTCGCGGAAGTACTTCCTCCGCGAGAACACCGGGAAGGAGTGGGTGCTCAAGCCTCTCGCGGACGGCGCCACGCTGAAGCCCGGCGACCAGGTGGAGGTGCAGATCTCCCTCCGGACGAAGCACGCCGCCGAGTACGTCCACCTGCGCGACCCGCGCGGCGCCGGCTTCGAGCCGGAGTCGACCGTCTCGCGCTACAAGTGGGACCTCGGGATCGCCTGGTACGAGGAGGTCCGCGACAGCGGGACGAACTTCTTCTTCGAGCAGCTCCCCGTCGGCGAGTACGCGTTCAAGTACCGCCTCCGGGCGAACATGGCCGGGACGTTCCGGGTCGGCCCGGCGACGGTCCAGTCGATGTACGCACCGGAGTTCAACGCCTACTCGACGGGGGCGATCCTGACGGTGAAGGGGGAGGGCGCGGTAACGAAGTGAACCCCGGTGATCGCATCCCGGCCTGAAACATCGAGGCTCCTCCGTCGTAACCTCAGGAGATACCCGTGGAGGAGCAACGATGAAAGACCGTCTCAGCCGCAGAGATCTCCTCGCCCTGGCCGCCACGTCCGGGGCTGTCCTGGCCCTTCCACGCTGGGCCCGCGCCGCAGAGGCCGCGCCCGCGAAGAAGAAGCTGCTGATCCTCGGGGGGACCAGGTTCCTCGGGGTCGCCCTCGTCGAGGCCGCCCTGGCGAAGGGTTGGGAGCTGACCCTCTTCAACAGGGGCAAGTCGAACCCGGGCCTCTTCAAGGGCCGGCCGCTCGAGGAGATCCACGGCGACCGGAACGTCGCCGAGGACGTGAAGAAGCTCGCCGGCCGGAAGTGGGACGCCGTGATCGACACGTCCGGCTACTTCCCGCGGCAGGTCCGCTCCGCCATGGAGGTCCTCGCCGGGAACGTCGGGCAGTACGTCTTCATCTCGTCGATCTCCGTCTACGCCACGCCGATGAAGGCCGGGATGGACGAGACGGCCGCGGTGATGCGGCTGCCGGCCGGGACGGACGTCGACGCGATCAAGGACATCACCGGCGGGAACTACGGCGCGCTGAAGCTCCTCTGCGAGGAGGCCGCCGAGAAGGGGATGCCGGGCAAGGCGCTGAACATCCGGCCCGGCTACATCGTCGGGGAGCGCGACGGAAGCGACCGCTTCACCTACTGGCCGGTCCGGGTCCGGAAGGGGGGAGAGGTCCTGGTTCCGGGGGGGCCGACGGACCCCATCCAGTTCATCGACGTCCGCGACCTGGGCGACTGGACGATCCGGATGGTCGAGAGCGGGACGAACGGCGCCTTCAACGCGACCGGCCCGAAGGAGAAGCTCTCGATGGGCGCTTTCCTCGAGGCCTGCCGGAAGGAGACGGGTTCGAAGGCGACCTTCACCTGGGCGCCGGAAGAGAAGCTGAAGGAGCTCGGCCTGACGCCCGAGGGCGACTTCCCGATCTGGGTGTCGACGAAGGGAGAGGAGGCCGGCATCGGCGACGTCTCGATCGCCCGGGCCCTGAAGGCGGGACTGACGTTCCGGCCGCTCGGCGAGACGATCCGCTCGACCCTCGCCTTCTGGGACTCCCTCCCCGAGGAGCGCCGCGCGAAGATGAAGGCGGGTCTCGCCCCGGAGAAGGAGACGGCGACGCTCGCCGCGCTGAAGGGGAAGGCCCCCGCGCCTGCGCCGGCGGCGGAGCCGAAGAAGTGACGGGTCGGACAGCTGGTCCGGGACGGCTCCGCGCCGTCGCCGCGCTCCTGGCGCTCGCAGCCCTCGTCGGTCCGCCGCTGTGGGCGGCGGGGCCCTCCGACGCCGAGGTCGAAAAGGCCGCGGCGAGGATCTCCGCCGCATCCGCGCTCCAGACCGTCGAGATCCTCGCGGCGCCCGGCATGCAGGGACGCCTCTCGGGGACGGAGGGGTACAGGAAGGCCGCCGACTGGGTCGTCTCCGAGGTCCGGAAAGCCGGGCTTCGCCCGACCGACGACTTTCGCGACTACCTCCAGCCGTTCACGCACGGCCTCGGCGGAGTGGAGAGCGCCAGCCTCACGCTCCTTCCCGCCGAAGGGGAGAAGGACGGAAAGCCCGCCGAGGCGGAGGTCCTTAAGGACTGGTCCCCGATGTTGAACGGAGGTTCCGGGGACGTCACCGCCGAGGTCGTCTTCGTCGGGTACGGCTTCGACGCCGCGGCCCGGGGACGCGACGACTACGCCGGCGTCGACGTGAAGGGGAAGGTCGTCCTGGTCCTCCGCGGGGAACCGGAAACCGGCGAGTGGAAGGAGCACCGCTCCACGATCGCCCGCACGCTCGCCGCGGCCCGGAAGGGAGCGGCGGGGCTGCTTCTCGTAGACAGCCCGGTGATCTCCACGAACGTCGGCATCAGCCGCGACCTGCCGGAGGCGATGGTCAGCGAGGCCTTCGCCGACCGGCTCCTCGCCGCCAGGAAGTTCACGGTGGCCGAACTGAAGAAAGTCCTGTCGAAGGGGGGAACGCTCTCCTTCGCGACCGGGCGGACTGTTCGGTTCGCCGTGAAGGGCCTCCCGTGGCGGGAGGTGACGACGCACAACGTCGTCGCCGTCCTCCCCGGCTCCGACCCGTCCGTGAAGGGCGAGTACGTCCTCGTCGGCGCGCACCTCGACCACATCGGCGACTGGCCGCGCGTCAACCCGGGCGCGGACGACAACGCCTCGGGCGCGGCGACCCTCCTCGAGGTCGCGCGCGCGGCGGCGACGCTGAAGGCCCGACCCCGGCGGTCCGTCGTCTTCGTCTGGTTCGCCGCCGAGGAGCTCGGGCTCCGCGGGGCGGAGCACTTCGCGAGCCATCCGCCGAAGGGCTTCGAGAAGTGTGTCGCCGTCCTCAACCTGGACATGCTCGGGGCCGGGAATGGCCTCTATGTCGCCGGCGGCGAGAACTTCCCGGAGATCAAGATTGCGATGGAAGCGGCGCGGGACCGTCTCGCGCCCGGGTTCGGCCTGAAGGCGGGGAAGATCCGCGGCGAGGGACGCGCGGACCACGCGCCCTTCTTCGAGAAGGGGATCCACGCCGTCAGCCTGTTCGGAAGCGGCGGGGAGCACCACGGCTACCACTCCCCAGAAGACACCGTGTACTTCGTGACGCCCAAGACGATGGAGTCCGGCGGACGCACCGTCCTCGGGGCGGCCGTCGCCCTCGCCGACGCCAGGCCCTGATCCGTCCGGGAGCCGGGACGCGCCTGCGGGGCGCGTCCCGGCGTCCCGCCGGCTTCATCGTGCGGGATCGGCGAGCTCGGCGCGCGCCACTGTTCCCGCCGTCACCTCTACGAACGTCTCGGTCCCCGCGGTCTCCGTCCCGGCGAGCCGCACGCGGTACCGGCCGGGCGCAAGGCGCGCGACGCCGAAGAAACCTGTCGCGTCGGTCCGGACGCGGCGGGTCTTCCGGAAGAGCCCGGTGCGGCGGATCTCGACCTCGACGTCGTCGGCCTCCTCGCGCGAGGCGGCCAGAACCGTCCCCGCGAGGAACCCGTGTTCGGGCGCCGCGACCCAGGGGAGACGGGGGAGCGGTGCGGCGGAGGCGAAGGCCCCGGGCGAGTCGGGCGTGCCGGCGGAGAGGAAGAGGAGGCGCTCGCCGGCGAACGCGGGAGGGGCGCTCTCGGAGCCGTCGGGCCCTGCGACGGGCACGCGGTAGGAGAAGAGGGAGACGCCGGCGAGACGGTCCCCGCCCTCGACGCGGCGCACCCGCGAGATCTGCGCGAGGGTCGCGTCGGGGGAGTTCCGATAGCCGCCGAGGCCGACGACGGTCCCGCGCCCGTGCTGGTGACGGCGTTCCCAGCCGACCCAGCCGTCGAACCAGGTCCGCACGCGGTCGTCGGTCTCTCGCGCGTAGTTCATCGGGACCGCGAGGTCGAGGATCCCCTCCTCGAGCCAGGCGTGCCAGTCCTGAAAGACGCGCTGCATCGGCGCCGCGTCGGCAAAGTCGGTTTCGTCCGTGGGCGGAGCGCCCCACGGGATGACCGATGCGCTGACGACGATCCGCGGCTTCAGCGCCTTCGCTTCGAGGAAGACGCGCCGCACGACGTGGCTCACCTGCCGGCGGCGCCACGTCATCCACTCCTCGTCGCCGGGCTCGGGCGTGCCGGTCCGGCCGGTCGCCTTCCGGAATCGGGCGAGCGCCGCCGGGTTGTAGCCGACCGCCGAACCTCGCCCGGTCGACCCCTCCGTCTCCGGATAGCGGATGTAGTCGAAGTGGATGCCGTCGAGGTCGTACTCGCGGACGAGGTTCGCGTAGACGCGCGGGAGGTATTCCTGCACGCCCGGGTGGCCGGGGTCGAGAAACGTACCGACCGGGAAGAGCGTCGCGCCGTCAGGGGCCGTCGTCAGCCACATCTCGTCGCCCGTGGCCGACGGCCCGTGCCGGTTGAAGACGTGACGCGCGTCGCACGGGGGCGGCTCGTTCCGCCAGACCGGCATCGCGTTGACCCAGGCGTGGACCTCCAGTCCTTCGCGGTGGGCGACCCGGATCACGTTCTCGAGGGCGTCGAAGCGGGGATCGTAGGCCGGCACGTCGAGCGGCGGCTCGACGCCCCTCGTGTAGAGGGCGTCGCCGCGGCGTCGGACCTGGACGAAGAGGAGGTTCAGGTTCGCTCTCTTCGCCTCGAGGACGAGCTCCTCGGCCTCTTCCGTCGACCGGATCCCGGGCCCGAAGGCGTCCACCCAGAGGGCCCGGATCTCGGGAGGGTCGGCAGGAGGCGCCGCCGGGAGCGGTGAGGTGGCGAGGAGGGCGACCAGGAGGAGACCGGGGCCTGCGAGACGTCTCACGGCGGAACCTCCCTCGAAGTGCCGCCGTGAATCGTAGCAGCGGGAAGGCGGCGAGGGTCCCTCGGGATGACGCCTGCGCCCGAGCGGGCGGCTTCTCGGCCCAGCGGCTACTTCCCCGGCACCCCGAGCCACCCGCGGCTGAAGTAGTCGGCGAGGGAGAACGCGAAGAGGACGAGCAGGAAGAAGAACGAGCTCCAGACGACGACCTTGTTGATCCGGGCCGAGTGCCAGACGCCCATGAAGAAGAGGATGACGAGCGTCGCCTTCGTGACGGCAATCATCATGGCCACGGCGTCGTTGATCGCGTCGGTCATCTGGCCGGGGAGGTGGTCGGCGATGTTGACGTGCGCGACGCCCACGGTGAGGAGGGTCAGGGCCATCAGCGCGCCGAAGACGAGGAGGTAGGTGCGGACGGGGGTGACGTGGACGGTCGACATGGCTTCTCCGTCGGCCTCAGGCGTGGTGCCGCCCCAGGAGGTAGAGGAGGGGGAAGAGGAAGATCCAGATGATGTCGACGAAGTGCC
>CALBDV010000842.1 GCA_937927565.1 uncultured Holophagales bacterium | reverse complement strand
CCTCTTCCGCAATCAGCTGACCTCCCTCTTCCTCCACGAGCGGATCCAGACGACGATCTCCAAGGCCAAGGAGCTTCGGCCCCTTGCCGAGAAGCTCGTCACGCTCGGGAAGAGGGGTGGTCTCCACGCCCGCCGCCTCGCATTGCGCGACGTGTCCCAGGATGCGGCCAAGCGCCTCTTCGACGAGATCGCGCCGCGCTTCGCGACGAGGCCGGGCGGCTACACGAGGATTCTCAAGCTCGGGCAGCGCCAGGGTGACGCCGCCGAGAAGGCGATCATCGAGTTCGTCGACTTCGACTTCGCGCAGCGGCGGGCCGAGAAGAAGGCCGCTGACAAGGCCGAGGTCAAGAAGGAGACGCTGCTCGACAAGGCGCGTCGCCTCGTGACCGGGAAGGGCGCGGCCGACAAGGAAGCCGGAAAGGCGGACGAGTCGACCGAAGCCGGCGAGGGCAAGGCCGAGAAGAAGCCCGCGAAGAAGGCCGCCCCGAAGATGACCAAGCCCGCCAAGGACTCCGCTCCGAAGGCCCCGAAGACCCCGAGGGCCAAGGTGGAGAAGAAGGGCGGCTCCACGACCCGCACCCCCCGCAAGGCGGGAGGCGGCTAGACCGACGTTTCCGGGGGCCCTCCGCCTGCGGGCGGAGGGCCGTCCGACGCCGCAGCTCCCGTCGCGGCGAGAACCCCCTCCAGCTCGAGCAGAAGCGCCTTCGTCGAGAACGGTTTCGTCAGGAAGCGCGAGGCGCCGAGGCGCAGCGCCGTCGCCCGCTCGTCCGGGTGTGTTCGGGCGGTCAGGACGATCACCGGAATCGTGGCGGTCCGCGGGTCCTTCTTCAGGCGTTGGAGAACGTCGAAGCCCGACACGTCCGGAGTGAGCGAGACATCGAGGAGGACGGCGTCCGGGCGGTCGGCGAGGGCGACACGCAGCGCACTGTCCCCATCTGCCGCCTCGATCGGGACGAGTCCCGCCGTTCGCAGCTTGAAGACGAGGATCTTGCGGATGTAGGGCTCGTCGTCGACGACGAGAACCCGCCGTCCATGGAGGTTCCCTCGATCGTCCACTCGCCTCGAGTCTACCGGGGTCCGAGAAGAAGGACCACCGACACCGCTTCCCGCCGGCCGTGGGAAATCGTGACGTGCGCGGCGACGACCCCGAGAGCGTCTGCGCGGGCTCGGGCCCGGCCGATGAGAACGAGCCGGGGCGGGCCTGCCGGTTCGCGCGCGACGGCGATCTCACGGAACGAGACACCCTGCATCCCCGTCCCGAGCGCCTTCATCGCCGCCTCCTTCGCGGCGAAGAGGCCGGCGACGTGCTCGCCGATTCGCCGCGATTCGTAAGGGCGCCTCAACTCGCCCGGGGCACAGATCCGGTCGAGGAACCGCCTTCCGTGGCGGCCGAGCGCCTCCTCGATCCTGTCGATCTCGCAGAGGTCGATTCCGAGGCCCAGAACGTGACCGCCGTGGGGGTATGCGGCGGCAAGAAGCGTGGCGCGGAGAGATGCGTCGGTCGTCATTCGGGCCTGACCCGCCGGCCGAGGAGCTCCCGGCTGGCGAGGACGACGTGGAGGACTCCGAGCCCGGCGACGAATCCCCGGAAGGAGGTCGACGCGAGGAGCGGCTCGAGCGAGGACGGAGCCGGAACGACGACCCGGTGCATCCAGAGCCGGCTCCACGGGGCCAGGATGAGGAAGAGCCCCGCCTCCAGGAAATAGAAGCCGAGAACGACCTGTAAAGCCCGGCTGGAACGGCTCGCGGACATCCCGGCATTGTAGGGGGCGAACGCGGCGGGAGGCCGGGTTCAGCCGCGCGGCGAGGAGCTTCTGTGCGGAGCGTCACCCGAGCGGGATGCCGGCGGCGCCGACGATGGGGAGGACGGGGCGCTGTAGGACCTTGCCGGCGGCTCGGAGCGGGGGGCAGGGGCTGAGCGAGGGGCGTCGTAGGAGCGGGAGGGGGGAGGAGCGACGTAGGGCCTCGCGGGCGGCTCGGAGCGCGGGGCCGGAGCGGGGCGAGGGGCGTCGTAGGAACGGGAGGAGGGGGCGACGTAGGACCTCGCCGGCGCTTCCGCGCGTGGGGCCGCCGGCGCCGGGGGCGGAACGTCGCCTGAGCGTGGCGGCCTGTCCGCGCCACGCCACCCCTCGTCGCCCCGAAGACCTGGGGCTTCGCGGCGGGATGGGGACCCCGAGTCCGCCACCGGCCGGGTCGGAGCATCGCGCCTCGAAGAGGGGGCGGCCGTCGAGCGCCAGGGCTCGGAGTCGGGAGGAGCCTCGCGCCGTTCTGTGCGCTGCGGGGTCTCCGGGGTCTCCGGCACCGGGACGGAGCGACGGGCGGGCACGTCGAACGATCGGGACGGGGTCGTTCCCGAACGCGTCTGGCCTTCGGGGGAACGCCAGCCGTCGTCACTCCTCACGTTTCGGTCTCGGCCGAATCCGCCGCCCAGCGGCGCCTCGGCATCTCGGCGCGGCGTGACGTCCGTCGTGCGCCCCGGTCGGATCCCGGAGTCGACGCGTCCGTCGCGCCAGGTCTCCCGCGGCGTGGACCCGGCTCCGCGGCTCGACGCACTGCCGTCGGCGTTCCTGGAGGGAGTGGACGTCGATCCGAGGCCGCGGTCGGTCCCTCGCGAGGGCGCACCGGCCGCCGTCCCTCCCGGGAGCTCCCGGCGCGAAACGGCGATCTGGTCCGCGGAGACGGGCCGGTATCCCGGATCCTGGCCGGGCGTCACGAACGAGCGCCGGAGCGCCTCCTGGGTCGAAGCTCCGAGCGTCCCCTCGCGCCGGAGGACGGGCGTGAGGTCTTCGATGCTGCGGCTTTCACGAGTTCCGACGCCCAGAGTCCGGGGCACCCTTCGAACTGCTTCCTGGACGGCCGTCGTCACCGAGCCGCCCCCGCCCCGGTCGATCCGGAGAGGGCTCGTCGCCACGATGCCGCGTTCGCCGGCGCGGAAGCCGACGCGTTCCTGTCCGAGGACGTCTCGGCGGGAGTCGAAACGCGTGCCCAGTCTGCTCACGGATGCATAGCTCCACCCACGGGGATCGACCCGGGTGACTTCGACCTGGCCGCGAAGGTGTGGATAGGCGAGTGTGCCTCGCTCGGCGCCGGTCCCTTTCCGGTTGGACCGCCCATAGGGTCCGGGGTGGCCGTCGCCGTTTCCGCCGCCGTGGTGCCCGCCGTAATACCCGCCGTAGTACCCGATCGGGCACCAGCCGAGCCACGAAGGGGTGTAGCTCCAGTAGACCCACGCGGGCGAGTAGGTGGCGCCCGGGCTCCAGTACCAGCCGAAGCCGACGTCCCAGTCCCAGGATCCGTAATGGTAGGGGAGCCAGCCCCAGGGCTCGTACGACACCCAGGTCAGGCCCGCGGGGGACCAGCGCCAGTAGCCGTCGACGTAGGGCCGCCAGTCGATCGAAACGGACGGCCGCCAGGCGTAGGAGCCGTTCACGAGGATCCAGGAACCGTGCTGATCGAAGTCGGCGACGGCGGAGTCATAGCCGTACTCGTCCGAGACGTACGGCGAGCTGTATTCCTGACCGGCAAGGCTGCGCCGTTCGCCGACGAAGCGGGTGAATCGGTCGCGCGGCTCGTCCATCCAGTCGATCTCGAGCGTGGCGTCTCCGGAGGCGAAGGCGTACTGGCCGGCGCGCAGCGTGGCCCGGCCGGAGCGCGCGTAGACCTCGGCCTGGCCGGTGGCCACGTAGATCTCCGTGCCCCGTCGTCCGGTCTCGATCCGGAGGAGCCCCTCCTCCGGGAAGACGACGGTGACGTCGTCGGTGTCGATGCGAGTCGCCTGGTCGCGGTAGGTCGACCCGCGATGCTCGAGCGAGACGGCGCCCCGTTCCAGGAAGATGGAGTTCCTGTCGTCCTCGGCCTCGTAGGTTCTTGCGAGCCGGTCGAACCGGAGGTTCGTCTGGACGTCGACCCTGAGGATGTTCCCGTCTGCCAGTATCACTTCGGCGCGCGACGTCGAGCCGGTGGAGATCCGGTCTCCCGCGAGGATGGGAGTGTTGAGGCGGGCGGAGGAATCATCCTCCGCTCTCGATACGAGGGAGACCTCGGAGCCGACGTAGGAAAGGTACGAGTACCCCTCGCGCTGGGCGGCGGCTGTCGTGGCCGGCAGGAGGAAGGCGATTGCGAGGGCGATCCGGGGAGCGCGGGTGGTCATCGGAGCCATCCCTCCGGCAATCTCGATGCGACCCTCGTGCCAGCCGGGGAGTCCACCCTGGGAGACACGAGCCGGTGGGTGCGAGAAGAGGTGACCCGGGAAAAGAGACGCTTGACCCACGCGCTCCGGCGGGTCAACCTTGAGACGTGGTCTTCGAATTCCTCAAGAAGAAGTTTCATGACCTGACGACGTCCGCCGTTCCGCCGGAGCCCGACGCGCCTTCGGCAGCCAAGGGGGGCTACGAGGAGCGCCGCTCGGAGGCCGAGGCGCTCCACGGCAAGGGAGAGACCGCCAGGGCGGTCGAGCTCCTCGAGGGCCTCGCTGCAGACCTCGCGGGGGACGGGAGCTTTCCGCTCGCCGTCGCGGTGAGGCACCAGATCAGCTCGTGGACGGCAGGTCCCCCGCCGGCACAGACCGCTGCCGAGGACGGCGAAACGATGGTCCGCCAGCGGGAGGTGAGCGGCAGCCTGAAGGTCCTGCCCGGAGGGGCTTCTCACGGCCAGGCCGTGCCCGAGGGGCTCCGAACCTCGCGTTTCTTCGCCGACATGACGAGCGAGGAGGTCGCCGGCTTCATCGCCTCCACCGGGCGCCGGACGTTCCGAGAGGGCGAGGTGGTCCTCGCGCAGGGCGAGGAGGGTCGCAGCCTCTTCATCGTGACGCGGGGCGTTCTCGGCGTCGAGACGACCGGGGCCACGGGCGGGGTTCTGCGGATGGGTGTGCTGACCATGGGGGACGTATTCGGCGAAGTCGCCTTCCTCACAGGCCGTCCGCGCACCGCCACCATCATCGCCGAGACCGGGGCCGAGTGCCTCGAGATCGGGGCCGAGGCATGGACGGGAATTCTGGGCAAGTACCCGCGCGTTCAGAAGGTCCTGGAAGAGGTCCATCGCGAACGGGCGCGTTTCGCGGCCGACGCCATCCTCGAGGACGTGCGTCGGCGAAGAGAAGACAAAGGGGTCTGAATGGCCATTCGGGACATCGTGAAGTATGGCGACCCGCGGCTCGTCGCCAGGAACGAGGACGTCACGGATTTCGAGGACCCGTCGCTCCAGGGACTGGTTCGGGATCTCCTGGAGACCGGATGGGCGGCCCCGGGGCTCGGTATCGCGGCACCCCAGATCGGTGTCAACAGACGGATCTGCGTGGTCGATCTGTCGGTCGGCAAGGACCCGTCCCAGGTCCTCGTCCTCGTCAACCCGCGCGTCGTCGACGCCGAGGGGTTCGTGAGGGACGAGGAGGGGTGCCTCTCGTTTCCCGACATCGTCGAGATCGTCGAGCGTCCCGAGGCCGTCGCCGTCGAGGCGTACGACGAGAAGGGCGTCAAGCGGATCCTCGAAGGGAGCGACCTCCTCGCGCGCGCCTTCTGTCACGAGATCGACCACCTCGATTCGCGCCTCTTCACCGAGCGGATGTCCAGCCTGAAGAGGAGCCTGGTCCTGCGCAAGGTCGTCAAGCGCCAGAAGCGCGGCGAGTGGTA
>CALBDV010000841.1 GCA_937927565.1 uncultured Holophagales bacterium | reverse complement strand
CGCCTTCAGCCGCGCGGCGGGTTCCGTGGCGCTGCGGACCCAGGCGTCGAGGGCCCGTCGTTGACGAGTCCGGCGTTGATAGGACTGCAGGGTTTCCGCTCGCCCCGCCTGCTCGAACGCCTGTTGCTTACGGGCGAGATCGGCCAGCTCGCCTTTGAGCTTCGGCTCTTCTGCCAGGCTGGCCGCGAGCTCGCGAGCCTTCGCGCGCAAAGCCAGGTAGCGTGCCTCCTCCTGGCTCCAGAGCTGGTTCCATTGGACCCAGCCGACCTCGGCCGCCTCGTCCACTAGCTTCAGTAGATGCTTCGGTTCCTGGGAGAGACCGAAGGCCTGTTTCTGGCTGAAGATTCGAACCGGGAACCGGCTCGGGATCTCACCCTCGGAAGGGACCCATCCGGCGGACGTCTCCTCTTCAATCGGCGAGACCGAGCCCGTGCGGTTCCATTGAATCCGGAAGCGGCCGCCGTCCTTCCGGTAGACGACCCGCACAAGGGTGTCTTCGGTGAGCAGGCCCTGCCCGTTTCGCGACTGGTACACCTTCAGGAAGTCGTCGAACTCCTCCCGGAGCTTCACGTCCTTCAGCTCATCCCCCCGACGGAGCGCCACCCGAAGAAAGTTCAGGAGGGACGATTTACCGGTGCCTCGACCACCGATGATCGCGTTGAGCCAGGGATTCAACCGTACAACGAACGGCTTGCCGCGTCCTAGGTAGCGGCCCTCCTCGACCTCGATCGACTCGATCACGCAGCTGGCATGGCGGTTCGGATCGCCCGATGAGAGCGCTGCTGGGATCACGGACGACGGCCCGTCCGAGAGGGCGAGCCGGATTCCCTCTGCCGTGGGCTGGGTCAGCTTCAGCCACGTCGTCGCAACCCGCCCGATCTCCTCCAGCCGGTGGGCATCCGAGAACGTCACCACCGGTAGCGGTGGCACGAGTCGCCCGTTCTGGCCGCGGTTGTTTGCGAAATACGCGAGGGCGGGGGCCTGAGGGTCTTTCGCCTCGACGGCTGCTAGCTTCGGGTCCTGGACGATCTCGAGCAGACTCTGGCCCTGGGGAATGACTACGGCGAGGCCATCCGGTCCGTCCACATGGGCAGCAATGCAGACGGCGCCCCGCTCCGTCGCGAGCCGGAGAACCTCCGAGAGGCTCTGCAGGCTGAGTGCGTCTCGCTGGCCGACCCTCTCGTCGGGGATGCCCACGGCGGCAACGAGGTTCGTCGCACAGTTGGGAGGCTTGGCCGGATCGAACAGGGCCAGGAGATGGATCCCGGGGCTCACAGATAGTTCGACGCCGGGGATGACTCTGAGTTGCGTACCGGCCGCGGCCGCGAGGGCCTTCTCGACGAACGCGCCCGTGTTGTGATCCGTGACGGCGACAACGTCGAGTTTTGCGGCGATGGCCGCCTCCACCCACTGCTGGGCCGTGACACTCTCCCTGTTCTTGAAGTCGTAAGAACCAGGGCTGTGGACGTGGAAGTCGCACCGCCACCATCGTGAACCGGGCCAGTTCCAGTCGTTCGTCACGTCCTGATTCTCCTCTACGTCGGCCGTTCCGGCTCAGTCCTGATCCGTGCGGGTCGAGGCCACGTCGTAGTACATCAGGAGATTCGGGTCGCTCTGGATGACCTCGTCCGGCAGCTTGCCGGCCACCGCGATGATCGTCGCGTAGTCCTTGGCCTGGAAGGCCGCCTTGAAGCCGGTGCGGACCGCCTCCGTCCGAAAGGTC
>CALBDV010000840.1 GCA_937927565.1 uncultured Holophagales bacterium | reverse complement strand
GGTGGGCCGGGGAACGGGGCTCGGCCTGGCTTCGGTCCACGGCATCGTGGAGCAGAACGGCGGGTTCCTCGACGTGGAGAGCGCGCCGGGGCGGGGGTCGAGCTTCCACGTCTACCTCCCCCGGCACGAAGGGCCCGCTTCCCACACGAAGTTCCCTGCCGTCCGGGCGAACCCGCGGGGCGCCGGAGAGACTCTCCTTCTCGTGGAGGACGAGCCGGCGCTTCTCGGGCTCGTTCAGCGGATGCTCGAGGGGCTCGGGTATCGCGTCCTCACCGCGTTCTGCGGCGAGGAGGCGCTCGAGGTCGCCGCCGAGAATCGTTCGGAGATCCGGCTCCTCGTCACCGACGTCGTGATGCCCGGCATGAACGGCCGCGAGCTCTGCGAGCGCCTGCTCGCGGCGATCCCCGGCCTCGCCTGCCTGTTCGTCTCCGGTCACCCGGCCGACGTCCTCGCGGACAGGGGGCTCGCCCGGGAGGGCATACGCCTCCTGACGAAGCCCTTCACTGCCCACGAGCTTGCGGTCCAGGTCCGCGCGGCCCTCGACGGATCCCGGCCCACGGGTCTCCCGCTCGGCTGAACGGCCTCGCGCGCGGCGCCCTCGAGCCCGTGCGCCTCGCCAACCTCCGGTCGGTGTCGGGACGAGCCTCCTCGTGGATTCCAGACTGGTCAGGGGGTGTCTTGCCGGCTCGACACGGTGACGAGGCCGAGGTGGCCGCGCCGGAAGGCTGCGCCGCTATGACGGCGACCCACGGCCGGTTTCCCGCCGGAAGCGGCCTGAGATAGGTTCTGCCTCACCACCCGTCGTCACGACTCACAACACGAAGGAGAGCTCCGTGAGCACTAAGGTCTTCATCAACCTCCCGGTCGCCGACCTCCCGAGATCCATGGACTTCTTCGCGGCGCTCGGCTTCGCACGCAACCCGCAGTTCACCGACGACAGCGGCGCGTGCATCGCCGTCAGCGACACGGTGTCCGTCATGTTGCTCACGCACGCCAGATTTCGCGACTTCACGCCCAAAGCCGTCTGCGACACGAGCAAGGCCGTCGAGGTGCTGCTCACGCTCGCCTGCGAGAGCCGTGAGCAGGTGGACGCTCTCGTCGCAAAAGCGCTGGCGGCGGGAGGCTCGACCTACGACCAGCCGGAGGATTTCGGCTTCATGTACACGCACAGCTTTCTCGACCCGGACGGCCATGGGTGGGGGCTGGTCCACATGAGCGCCACGCCGGCGCAGGAATGACGCGTACGATTCGAACTCGATGACGATGGACCCTGAAGGGTCCGCGGGCCGAGGGCGGTGGGGCGGGCCGCCGAGGCCGGAACGCGGGTTGACCCGGAACGGCCGGGCTCGAACAGGGGATAGCCCAGCGTGCGCTGCCCAAGGAGTCACGATGCCCAAGCACCGCATCTTCGGCACGAGCTTCGCGAGCGTGTATCCGCTCTACATCCAGAAGGCGGAACGAAAGGCCCGCACGAAGGCGGAGGTGGACCGGATCATCTGCTGGTTGACCGGATACCGCGAAGAGGGTTTACAGCAGCAGATTCGACAGGGCACCGATTTCGAGACGTTCTTCGCGCATGCGCCAGCCATACATCCGAACAGCTCGCTCATCAAGGGCGTCGTGTGTGGTGTTCGCGTGGAGGACGTGGAAGATCCGCTAATGAGGCAGATACGCACACTGGACAAGCTGATCGACGAGCTCGCCAGGGGCAGGCCGATGGAGAAGATCCTGCGGCAATGAAGGGGCGTTTCGCATCTTTCAGATTGGAGAAGGCATGTTCATTCCCCTCTGGCTTCTCGTCGTTCTGGCCCTTGCCGTGTTCGGCCTCGGCCTCTGGACGTACCTCCTCGCATCCGGACGAAACCCGCTTCCGTTTCCCGACCGCGGCTCTCGCATCTTCTCCGCCCCGTCGCCGGAGGCGAAGGACGCCGTCGTCGCCCTGCTCGCGCGGCACGGGCTCCAGGAACGCTTCCGGTTCGACAGTAGCGGAATCCTGCGCTCCATCCTCTGGGACGGAACGATCATCAACTGCTCCCCGCCCGACG
>CALBDV010000839.1 GCA_937927565.1 uncultured Holophagales bacterium | reverse complement strand
TGGGGTGACGGCGCCGAACCAGCTTCCGAACGTCCCGGGCGACGACGTCACCATCAACGGTTTCAGCGAGATCATCAAGGATCCGCTCTCGTCGCCGAAGGTCAACGAGTACGTCCTCGGGGCCGGCGGCACCCTCTTCGGACGGCTCAGCTACCGAGTGGACGGCGTCTACCGCGAGTACGAGGACTTCTACTCCGTCGACAGGACCACCGCGAACGGGACAGTCTTCTTCGAGCCGACGGGCGACACCCTCGACCTCGGCTACATCATCAACTCGAACGTCATGGAGCGGACGTACAAGGGCCTCCATACTTCGCTGGCGTGGCAGAAGGGAAACCTGAACCTCGCGGCGAACTGGACCTGGTCCCAGACCTACGGGAACGACATCGGCGAGACGAGCGGCTCGGGTCCGGTCAGCTCCACCCTCACGAGCTATCCGGAGTACTTCGAGCTCGAATGGAACGCCCCGAAGGGGGCTCTCGCATCGGACCAGACGCACCGCATCCGTGTCCTCGGTTCCTACGACTTCAAGCTCGGCTTCCTTGGCATCACGCCCGGCTTCGTCCAGACCATCGACACCGGCACGCCCTACGGCGCCGTGGCTGGCATCGCTTCCTCTCCTTACGTCAACAACCCCGGCTATGCGATGCCCCCGAGCCGCGTGAACTACTACTGCACGCCGCGGGACGCCTACCGGACGGACACGATCTGGCGGACCGATCTGTCACTCAACCTGAGCGCGAACTTCGGACAGGTCGAGATCTTCCTCCAGCCGCAGCTGTTCAACGTATTCGACAGCGAAGGAATCCAGACCGTTAACCAGTCTGTCAGCGCCGGGACGGGCGCGACGGCGAGTTCCAGCACCGGTCTCGTCAGATTCAACCCCTTTACGACGGCGCCGATCGAGTGCCCGCAGGGTTCCTCCGCTTCTGCATGCTCCGGGCTGAACGCGAACTGGAGGAAGGGAGCGAACTTCGGGAAGCCGACGGCTGCCACCCACTACCAGATCCCGCGACGGTTCTTCGTGTCGATGGGTATCCGCTTCTAGTTTCTTCACACCCCTGGCCGTCCTACCCGGCCCCCGGGTCTTCGGACCCGGGGGTTCTTGTCTGTGCGTGCGCGCTTTCGCCGACAGGGCTGGTCCCGGGGAGATGCCAGGAAACGACGACCGGTTGATCTTCGAGAGGAAGCCTCCCGGACCCCGTGTCGACGCCTTCTCTTCCCGGCGAGTCGCCGGGGAAGAACCCGCCGCCGGCTGTCGGCCTCGGGGCGCTGCCGGAGCTTCCGGTATCCCCCTGCGTAATGCAGGCACAGGGCTTTCATAGGGGATTTCGTCAGACCATGGAGATCCGCCGCCGCCCCGGGCCAGCTAGGGCCGTAAGCCATTGCAAGGATAGGGCTTCCATCCTTTCGGGGCCGGGCTTCCCCCGGCTTGGCGCGAGGGGTAGACTCCCCGGGCTACGGATTTCCCAATCTGGCTCCAAGATTTCGTTCATGAGGCTGACGTCACGGCATCCCGTTCTGCTGCCCCGCACCGAGCACGGGGCGATGACCCGCCTGGATCTCACCCGTCGCCCCGACGGGTCTGAAGACATTCCCCGACGCCCTTCGAATGGGAGAAAGGAGGCTTCGCCCGAGAACGCTCGACCGACGTAGGACCGCTCGAACGCGCGGCTCCGCCGCGTCGCCCGAGGGCCGGGAGGATCGGCCTCCCGGGCTTCAAGGGCTGGTCACCATCCATGGACACAGGCACCAGGAATCCGATCTCAAGGAGGGAAGGTTGATGATTCGTAACAGGCTTTGGCTGGTTCTTCTGGCCGTGCCGCTCCTCTGCGCGACGGTCGCCGTCGCCCAGGGTCTCCCGACCGGCACGATCGCCGGCCGCGTCTCCGAGTCCGAGGGGCTCGCGCTCCCCGGCGTCACCGTCACCGTGAAGTCCCCCGCCCTCCAGGGCACGCGTACCGCCGTCACGAACGTGAACGGCGACTACGTGGTTCCGAACCTGCCCCCCGGCGACTACGTCGTCTCCTTCGTGATGTCCGGCTT
>CALBDV010000838.1 GCA_937927565.1 uncultured Holophagales bacterium | reverse complement strand
CCCGTTCTTCGCCGGAGGCCTACAGGGTCACGTCGTCGTCGTGGACCTCTCGGGCGTGCAAAAGCGCCTGACGCGCACGTACCTCTATGCGTACGGGCTCGCCTGGGCCGCCTCCGGGGAGGAAGTCTGGTTCACGGCCTCCAACATGGGTGAGGCGAGGAGGCTTCGGGCCGTAACCCTGGCGGGGGGAGAACGCGTCGTGCATGGAGAAACCGGTGCGCTCGTCCTCCATGACATCTCGCCGGGTGGCCGGGTCCTTCTCGCGAGGGAGGACTTCCGAAGGCGCATCTTCTACCGGGATCTCGAGAATCGCCTCGAAAAGGAGCTCACCTGGCAGGACCGGCCACGCCTCTACGACCTGACGGCAGACGGCCGGCTGGTCGCCTTCTGGGAATCGGGGGAGGGAGCCGCGCGCCGTACCATGCGCTTCTACCTGCGGGAGACGTCGGGCAAGCCTCCCGTGAGGCTCGAGACGGGCGAATTTGGCCTCGTCTTCTCGCCGAACGGCTCGTCCGTCGTCACCGTGAAGTCGGCGGAGTCGGTTGTCCAGGCGGGATCGGGCGAGGGGGCCGCCACCGCCTACGTCTACCCGGTTGCTGGCGGGCGGGCCAGGACTGTCCCGCTCAAGGGCTTCAGGACTTGCCTGGCCGGGCTGATGCCGGACGGGAAAGGCCTCTGGATCGGGGATCTGACCGGAGGACGACCCCCGCGAACCTGGCTGATGGCGGGTGAGGGCGCGACGCCGCACCCGCTCACCCCGGAAGGCGTTCAGGCGATCTACCCGTGGGTCACGCCGGACGGGAAGGCCATCGTTGGACGAGCCTGGCCTTCCACGAGCCTCTATCCCGTCACCGGAGAGGCGGCGACTCCTCTTGCCGGAGTCGGAGAAGACGAGCGCCTCGCGGGCTGGGGACCTGGCGGCCAGTCGGTCTTCGTCCACGATCCGTCACAGATCCCCGCCACCGTCTACCGCGTCGATCTCGCCACCGGGGCGCGCACGCCGGTCCACCAGGTGGCCCCGCCCGATCTCGCCGGTGTTCGGAACATAGAGGTCCTCGTGACCCCCGACGGGAAACGCCTCGCCTTCGAGATCCACGAGATCCGCCACGAGCTCTACCTCGCGGAAGGGCTTCGATAGGCGAGGGACCCTCGTTCCCGGACCTTCGTCCCGGGCCCGCTCAGGCGACGTGCTTGCAACACATGCCAGCGGTGCCTACACTAGCAGCATGCAGTACTCGCTCCGCGGAATCGCCCCCGAGATTGACGATGCCCTCCGGAACCGCGCCCGGGCCGAGGGCCGGAGCCTGAATGCCGTCGCTCTGGAGGCCCTTGCAGAAGGCCTCGGCCTCGGCGGGGAGGACGTCGTTCGTCGCGACCTGTCGGACGTCGCCGGCACGTGGCGCCGGGACGCCGCCGTCGAGAAGGCCCTCGCCGACCAGGACGAGATCGACGAGGCGCTCTGGAAGTGAGGCTCGCCCTCGACACGAACGGCTACGTCGACCTCTGCAAGGGCGTGGATGCCACCGTCCGACTCGTCGCGACGGCCGACTCGGTCCACCTCCCGTTCGCGGTCATCGCCGAGCTCCGCGCGGGATTCGCGATGGGACGGCGTTCCGCCGAGAACGAGAAAACGCTCCGCCGCTTTCTCCTGAAGCCGGGCGTCGGGGTCCTCTACCCCGACGACCAGACTTCACACCACTACGCTTCCGCCTACCGCCAGCTCCGGCACCAGGGAACGCCGATCCCGACGAACGACCTCTGGATCGCGGCGCTCGTCCTCCAGCACAACCTCATCCTCCATTCCCGGGACTGCCACTTCGACCACCTGCCGCAGATCCTACGGGCCTGAGCGCCAGACGGACGGAAACACTGGGAAGCGTGTCGACCCGGGGCGTCGACCAGAAGCGGCGTGGCACAGCGGCGGAGCGGCCACCGGGCCGGTGCTAGAGTGATTCCGTGCCCGGGCTCGATCGAGAAAAGCACGCCGCGTTCTGGAAGACGAGCGCCGAAGAGGATCTCGGTGCGGCCGCCCGGCTTCTCGAGACCGGGCACCGGCGCCACGGCCTGTTCTTCGCGCACCTCGCCGTCGAGAAGGCGCTGAAGGGCCTCGCTACGCTCCGGACGGGCGAGGTCCCGCCGAAGAGTCACGACCTGCTCCGGCTCGCGGACGTCGCCGGCCTCGTCGTGGACGAGGCTCGAGCCATGTCGATGGCGCGGCTCGGGCGGTTCTGTATGGAAGGGCGATATCCCGAGTCGTGGGCACCGCCGCCGACGGAGGAGCTGGCAGCGGAAATCCTCGAAGAGTCGAAAGGGCTCGTGGCGTGGCTGAGCTCGATGTCCTAGCCAAGATCCGGCTCTACCTGGATACAGTCCAGCGGCTTGGAATTCCGGTCGCCCGCGCCGTCCTCTTCGGCTCCCGGGCCCGCGGCACAGCCGACGAATGGAGCGACATCGACCTCGTCGTCGTCTCTCCCGTTTTCGACGGTCCACGGGGGGCCGACGCCATCGATACGCTCTGGCGTGCCTGCGCCGTGACCGGGGGCTACATCGAGCCCGTCGCCTGCGGCGTCAAGCGCTGGGAAGAGGACGAGGGCTCCCCCCTCCTCGCCATCGCGCGAAGGGAGGGCATCGACGTCCTTGGCGCCTCGAGCATCCCCGGCCCCCCGACTCGGGCGTAGACTTTCCCTCCAGATCGTCGTCTCCCACCGCCGCGGAGGAGCCCGATGCCGCTCGCTCGCG
>CALBDV010000837.1 GCA_937927565.1 uncultured Holophagales bacterium | reverse complement strand
TGAACGCGTCGATGGCGAGGTGCAGGAGCGCCGCAGCGGCCTGCCGGTCGGTCCACTCCCGCGCCTTCGCGACGGCCAGCCCGCCCAGCTCGGCCTGGAGGGCCGCGTCGACCCGCGTCTCGGCCTCGGCGGCCTGCCTCAGCGACTTCGACCCGCGGACCCCCTCCATCCAGAGCCACGGCGGCTGCGCCGCCTCCTCCACCCGCGCCCGGAAACGCGCCGCCAGCTCGCGCTCGGCCTCGGGATGCTCCGCGAGGAACGGCGCCGTCCACGCCCCCACGGCCTCGCACCCGTCGTAGGCCGAGGCGTCAGCGCTCCCCACGAGCGCGGCGTACGTCTCCCCGCTCGGCCCGTTGTAGAAGGGGTGCCGGTCGAGGTTCAGCAGGCCGTAGAGCTCGGCGACGGGGACGTAGTGCGAGCAGTCCTTCTCCTCCCACTTCGTCTCGACCCGGAAGCCGACCCTGTCCGGCCGCTCGCCGTTCGCCCACTTTCGGGCGTGGCCGAGGAGGAGCTGCAGCGGGTTGTTCTGAAGGATGGGGGCGAAGCTGAGTCCGCCCCCCTGCGCGAACGCGTTCGTCGAGGCGAAGAGCGTATAGAACGCGAAGAAGAGCCGCTGCCACCGGGCCAGCTCGCCGCCGTGGGCCCACATCGGCCTAATACACGGATTCAAACCTGACCCCGGCTCGACTCAATGCAGAGCCTCTCGAGGTCTCGGTCCGACGATACCAGACCACATCGGACGTGATCCGACTGCCGCCTTTGATTTCGGAGCCATTCTGGCTATATCCTACGACCGCGCCAAGGTTGCACCTCGACCGAGTCGCCCCGGAAGGGACACCTCAGATGGACGATCGATGGCTCTCCGTCGGCGATATCGCCGAATACCTCGGGATCAGCAAGGACAGCGTGTACGCATGGATCGAGATGAAAGGGCTGCCAGCGCATCGCGTCGGACGGCTCTGGAAGTTCAAGCGGTCTGAGGTCGACGACTGGGTTCATGGCGGGAAGGCCGCTGACGAGCTGCGAAACAACGAGTAAGGTGGCATTAGGCATGGCGAGGAGCGCATACGTCGCGACGAAGAAGCGCCGGGCTCGACGGCCACATAGGGACATCGTGTGCGTCGACCTCTTTTGTGGCGCGGGCGGACTGACCGAGGGGCTGTTGAAGGCTGGCATAAGGGTCGTTGCGGGCGTCGATTCCGACAAGGCATGCCGGTACCCCTACGAGGCGAATCACGAGGCCATCGCGTTCCACGAGGCCGACGTCGCCACCCTCGACGCTTCCGAGGTCGCCGAGTGGTTCTCTGACGCAGAGGTCCGCGTACTCGTTGGTTGTGCGCCGTGTCAGCCCTTCTCGAGCTACTCGCAGCGATACGAGACCGTCGGAACCGAGCGGTGGAGCCTGCTCAACCACTTCGGCCGTCTCGTCCAAGAGCTTCTCCCCGATATCGTCACGATG
>CALBDV010000836.1 GCA_937927565.1 uncultured Holophagales bacterium | reverse complement strand
GGGCGGTCGGCGGCCGTCAGGGCGTCGTAGATGTCGCAGACGGTCATGATCCGCGCGGGGACGGGGATCCGGTCGGCCTGGAGACCGCGCGGGTAGCCGGTGCCGTCGAGCTTCTCGTGGTGGGCGTGGGCGATCTCGGGGACCCGGGCGAGGTCGGCCGTCCACGGGATGGACGAGAGGAAGCGGTAGGTGTGCGAGACGTGACTCTCGATCTGCGTCCGCTCCTCGACGGACAGGCTCCCTTTGCGGATGGAGAGAAGCTGGAACTCGTAGTCGTCCAGGAGCGGCGTCATGACGCCCCGCCGGTCGCGGAAGGAACGCGTGAGGAGGCGCCGCAGGGTACCCCCCGCCTCTTCCGGGAGGACGGTCGGCTCGTTGGCACGCCGCACCTCTTCGAGCATCTCCTCCAGCTCCTGCGCACGGTCCCATCGCGCCAGGTCGAGGAGTCGGACATCCTCCGCCGAGGGTGGGACGCCCGCCTCGAGCAGCTTGAGGAGAAGCGCCCGGGATTCCTGCGCGTCCTCGGCCTCGAGGGCGAAGTCGAACCGGTCGCGAATCCGGAGGACCTCCTCCTCGTCGAGCTTCTTCGCCTTGACGAGCACGCGTTCGGGGATCGAGATCTTCCCGAAATCGTGGAGGAGCGCCGCGGTCTGCAGCTCGCGGATCTCCTCTCGCGAGAACGTTTCCCGGGCGTAGGGCCCGTCGGCGGCGCGGTCGACGACACGGGCGAGCGCCACGGAGAGGTCGGCGACGCGATTGCTGTGGCCGGCGGTCGTCGGATCCCTCAGCTCGACGGCCATGATGGCCGCGCGGGCGAAGTCCTCGAAGAGGCGTCGGATCGAAGCCGTCAGCTGGTTCGCCTTCACCGAAACGGCGGCCTGCGTGGCGAGGGAGAGGAGGAGTGGCACGAGGTCGGCGGGGTATGAGGCGTGCGTGCCGTCCGGCAGGCGCCGGTTCATGAGCTGAAGGACCCCGACGAGGGCGCCGGTGTGGTCGCTCATCGGAACGACGATCATCGACCGCGTCCGCCAGCCCGTCTGCTCGTCGAAGGCGGTGTTGTGCCGGTAAGGGGCGCCCTCGGGCACCGCGTAGGCGTCGTCGAGGTTCACAGGCTCGCCATGCCCGGCCACGTAGCCGGCGAGGCTCGCGTCGTCGACCGGCATCGTCCTCTCGGAGAATGCGAACCTCACCGCGTCGTTCTGCGCGAGCTTGAAGCGGAGCCGCATGCCGTGCGGTCCCTCCTCGAGGAGGTAGAGGCTTCCCGCTTCCGACCCGGTGAACCGGCGGGACTCGGTGAGGATCTTCTCCAGGAGGCGGTCGAGGTCTCGTTCGGCGGAGAGGGCGATCCCGATCCTGTTCAGTGCGGAGACGCGCTCCTCGGCCTCGGAGAGTCGCCGGGCGAGCGCCGCGGTCGACGCGCGGGCGGAGGCAACTTCCGCGGCGGCCGAGAGAATCGCGGTCAGGATGGGCGCCGGAGCGTCGCGGGGAAGGGCGAATGCCGGCACCGGGAGATCGGGGGGCGCGTCCCACGCGACGAGCGCGACCGCGGCGTCTGCCGAAAGGAGAGTCGAGAGGGCGTCCCGCCAGAGGGAGGTCGAGAGGTAGAGCGCGGGGCCGTCACCGATCGCGGGCGGCCCGTCGACGGTCGGCCGGTCCTCGAGTCCCGCTGCGCGAACAGCCTCGTGGAGAGCTTCCGGAAGAGGCTCCGCCGGCCTGTGGAAGGCAACGCGCTGGTTCATGCCCGGATTCTGTCGGTGAGGCGCCCGCGGGGTCAACGCAGACGCGGAGAAGGACGAGACGGGCCAGGAAGCGAGGAAACCGGCCCGGGGCCTCGCGTCACTTCGGGGCGAGGAGAGGGGCGAAGACGAGGTAGGGGTTCACGACGAGTCCCTTCCAGGGACTCGTGGCCTCGGTGTCGCGGAAGATGGCGAAGTGGAGATGCGGGCCGGTGGAACGTCCCGTCGAGCCGACCTCGCCGATCTGCTGGCCGCGCGCCACCCTGTCTCCGACCTTCAGTCCGGGGGCGTAGCGGGAAAGGTGGGCGTGGTAGTAGACGAACCGTCCCGTGGCGTCGCGCAGGTAGAGGACGATGCCGCCCCGACGGTCGCGGCCGAGCCGTTCGATCGTCCCGTCGTTCACCGCCACGATCGGCGTTCCCTTGGGGGCACCGAGGTCGATCGCATGGTGCTTCCTGTGGCGGCCGCGCGAAGCGTTGAAGGTGTCGCGCAGCTTCTCTTTCGGAAACGCCTCGATCGGAAGCGGGAAACCCGTGGCGAAAAGGGCCGCCAGCTCCTCCTCCGGGATGGAGGCGGGCTTGCTGTCCTTCTTTCTCACGACGAGCCCCTTGAGCGCCCGTCCGAGGTCCTGCCAGAAGGACCTTTGTTCCTCGGACAGGGATGGGAGTTCGGCCGGGACGACGGAGCCCCGGGGGTAAAGGCCGTCTTCCGTCGGCTCGTCGCCGTCGGGATCTTCCTCGAACGGAAGGTCGTCGGCCTGATCGCGGGCGGCGACGAGAGGAGCCGGAAGGCCGGGCGGAAGCGCCACGAGGCGGCTCCGGGGAGCACGGTTCCCGCGGGCGATCCAGGCGAGATCGGCCTCGTCGGCCGAGCGGTGGCAGCTGCCGTCTTCGGGATCGAGTACGGGGCAGGGGTTCGCAGCGTGGTCGACCCGTCCGGTCGAGGGCGCGAGGGACGCCGTAGTCTCCGCCGCGGCTCCTCCTGCCGGACCTCCTCCCGCTGACAGTTCCCCTGCCCACGCGTCCCCCGCCGAGTTCCCCATGGCTGCGGCGGACGCGGAGGGCGCAGCCGCAACCAGGGCGAACCCGAGAAGGGCCGCGGCCCCGGAGATCGCGGTCTTCGTCAGCCTGCTCTCTCCAGGTAGGAATCGTCTCGGGTGTCGATCCGGATGACCGTTCCGACGTCGACGAATTGCGGGACCATCACCTGAAGGCCGGTCTCGAGCTTCGCCGGCTTGTAGGAAGCCGTGGCCGTAGCGCCCTTCATGCCGGGGTCCGTCTCGACGATCTTCAGGGCGACCGTCGTCGGCAGCTCGACGGAAATCGGGTTCCCTTCGTAGAAGTCGACCTCGATGACCGTCTCGGGCAGGAGGTACTTCATCGCGTCGCCCACGATCTCGTCCGACAGGCGGATCTGGTCGTAGGTCTCCTGGTTCATGAAGTGGTGCCCCTCGCCGTCCGAGTAGAGGTACTGCATCTCGTGCGTGTCGAGGCTCGCCTTCTCGATCTTGTCCTCGGAGCGGAAGCGGTGCTCGTTCATCGCGCCGGACTTCAGGCTCCGGAGCTTCGCCTGGACGAAGCCGCGGAGGTTCCC
>CALBDV010000835.1 GCA_937927565.1 uncultured Holophagales bacterium | reverse complement strand
AACGTGGACGAGTGGGCGGCCACTCTCGCACTCTCGTCCGTTCTCCTGAATCCCGTCGGAACCTCACGTCAGGACGTGAAGGCGGCCATCCAGACTCGGACTGCTGCCATCAAGACGGACCTTCGGGAGTACGTCGAGGGTAAGCGTCAGCGGGTCGACCTTGCTGACTAGCGGCTGATCCTGCGACGGGGCCGCAACCGAGATCCGCGACCCTGTTGTGCGCCCTTCCTGCTGTTGCAGGGCCCGCAGAGAAGCTGTGCGTTCTTAAGGCTCGTCTTGCCGCCCTTACTGTGGGGCTGCATGTGGTCCACCTGAAAGTTCGCCCAGCTGAGGGGTTGGCCGCATTTCGCGCAGACCTTCTTCTCCTCGGAGTGCCACAGCACCCGTCGCTGTTCCTTGGAGAAGAGGCGCCGGTCGTCCTTGGCCTCGAAGAGGCCGGCAAGCAGGCCCGCCAGGAGCTTCTCTCTCTTCTGACGCTGTACGAGCTTGTCGGTCCCCTGCTGGACCGAGATGAGGTAGTCGACGAAGAGCTGCTGCCCGGGCCCAGTTCCTTGTGCCTTTCGCTGACGCTCGCGAACATCTGCAACGCCCAGGTCGAGACGAATGAGGAGCTGCCAGGCCGCCTCGTTACGCTTTCTGTCCGTGAGGATCAGCTTTCGTTTCCGGAAGTCCTGAAAGAGCATAGCGAGCGAGTAGAACTAGCTCGAGTTCGAGAGCCGCGTCTGGCTGATCGACGGGAACATCCGCTTCACCGCGAGGAGCGTCGACTGGACCTCCTTCGCTGCCTTGGCGAGCGGGACCCCGCGATACGCCACATTTCCGACCGCCTTGTCGACGGCCACTTTCTGGTCGATGAGGCCGCCGCTAAGGGTCGAGACGAGGAGCTCGGACATCAGCTCGACGTCCTTCATCCGGTCACTTTGCGCCTTCGAGATCACCCGCTGCGCCGCAAGCCAGGCCCGCCACTTCACCGCGAGCTTGTTGGCCTGGGCGAGGACGGGGCTCGAGTAGAACTGCGCATGCCGCTTCTCTGCGCCCTTCAGTGCCTTGCCGGTGCTGTTGATGCGGACGAAGAGATCAATGATCTGGGAGAGATCCCCGCCGACCTCCACGGTCTGGATCTCGAAGCCATCGATCTGCGGCGCCTTGTGCCGCTTCAGAATCGTGCCCCAGCTGACCCACTCCATCGAACCGTCGTCCCGCATCAGCTTCACGTCGAAGCGCTTGTTTCCGTACCCCTTCGTCCCACAGAACATGAAGATCGTCTCGAGGCGCTGCTTGCCGTCGACCACGTCGTACGTGATGTGGTTCTCGTCCTGCCGGCGGTACAGGAAAATGGAGGGGAGCGGATAGCCCTGGAGGATCGACTGGATTAGCTTCCTGCGGTCCAGGTCCGACCAGACACTGTTTCGTTGGAACCCGGGCTCGAGGTTCAAGTGCCTGTGCTCGAGGAGCTGCTTGAGCTCCATGATGCTCTTCTCACCGTAGGTGATCGTCAGAGCGTTCTCTTCGGTCTTCATTGCACTTTCGCCTTCCGTCCGCGGGGACGACGTCCGGCCGCCTCTGGCCGCCACGTGCTCAGGTCGGTGGGCAGGATGCCGAGGGTGCGGCACTCCTCCTCCACATACTGCGCGAAGTAGGTCCCCATGCCGATGCCGAACTCCGGGTCCACCTCGTCGTGCCACTGGAGGAGCCATGGGACAAGCTCCTGGAGACCGGCCAAGAGCGGCTCGAGCTTCTCCTTTGGCCAGCCCTCGTTCGCCTTGACCTTCTCGTAG
>CALBDV010000834.1 GCA_937927565.1 uncultured Holophagales bacterium | reverse complement strand
TCGCGGATCCGGTGCGCCCCGACGACGATCCGGCTCTCGGCCGCCTGCCGGAAGATCTCCGTCAGCCTCACCGACGGGACGGCCCCCGATTCGAGGAGATCCCGCAGGACCTGGCCCGGGCCGACGCTCGGCAGCTGGTCCGCGTCGCCCACGAGCAACAGGGCGGCGCCCGGCGGCATCGCCTCCAGCAGCGAGCGGGCGAGGAGCACGTCGATCATCGACACCTCGTCCACGACGACGAGATCGGCCTCGAGCGGGTTGTCCCGCCCGCGGCGAAACCGGCCGGTGGACGGGTCGACCTCGAGGAGGCGGTGGAGCGTCTTCGCTTCCATCCGCGTGCTCTCCGAGAGGCGCCGGGCCGCGCGTCCGGTCGGGGCGGCGAGGGCGATGCGGAGCGACTCGGCGAAGACGATGCGCAGGAGGGCATCGACGAGCGTCGTCTTCCCGACGCCCGGTCCGCCGGTGAGAACGAGGACCTTGGACTTCAGAAAGGCGGCCACCGCGTCGCGCTGGCTCGGCGAGAGGGTGACTCCGGTCCGGGCCTCGACCCACGGGATCGCCGAGGCGGGATCCGAGTGGCGCCACGGCGGAGCGCCGGCTGCCAGCGCGGCGATCCGTTCGGCGATGACCCTCTCTGCGGCGTGGAGCGCCGGGAGGAAGACGCACGCCTTGCCGCCGGCTTCGTCGGCCACGACGTGGCGGTCGGCGAGCTCCAGCTCGAGGGCGTCCGCCACCTGCTCCTCGGGTCGGCCCAGGAGCTCTGCGGCGCGAGGCCCCAGGGTCTCGCGCGGGAGGCCGCAGTGCCCCTCGTCGAGCGCCTCGGCGAGGACGTGCGAGACGCCGGCCCGGACGCGGATCATCGCGTCCTCGGGGATGCCGAGCCGCCGGGCGAGGGCGTCCGCCGTCACGAAGCCGATGCCACGGACGTCGCGGGCGAGGCGGTAGGGGTCCTTCGAGACGACCGAGATGGCGTCGGCGCCGTAGGTCCGGTAGATCCGGACCGCGCGCGACGTGCCGACCCCGTGGGAGTGGAGGAAGACCATGATCTCCCTCACCCCCTTCTGCTCCGCCCAGCTCGCGACGATCCGCTCGGCCCGGAGCGGGCCAACTCCCGGCACCTCGCGGAGTCGGCCCGGCTCCGCCTCGATCACGTCGAAGACGGCCGTGCCGAATGCCTCCACGAGCCGCCGCGCGAAATGCGGCCCGACCCCTTTCACGAGGCCGGAGGCGAGGAACCGCTCGATCCCCTCGGGCGAGGTCGGCGTCACGGTCGTCACCGTCTCCGCCTTGAACTGCGGGCCGTGCTTCGGGTCGTTGGTCCACGTCCCCGAGGCTCGCAGCTCCTCTCCTGGCGAGATCGCGGCTGCGTGCCCGACGACCGTCACCGCGTCGTGCTTTCCGCGCACCCTCACACGGAGTACGGCGAAGCCCGACTCCTCCGAGTGGAACGTCACCCGCTCCACCTGTCCGGAGAGGAGCTCGCGTTGCGGTGCCTCCCGTTCGGGCTTCATCCGGAGGCATCGTAGCCGCAGAATGGATGCCGTGAGACGCGTCGTCGTCGCCGGGCTCCTGCTCCTCCTCGGGAGTCCTCTCGCGGCTCTCGCCGGCCCGCAGGAGCCGTCGCGGAAGGGGGGCATATCGGCCAAGGCCGCCGTCGAGAAGGTCCTCGTCGACGCCTACGTCCTCGGCCCGAGAGGGGGCGCCCTTCCCGACCTGACACCTGCCGACTTCCTCCTGCTCGTCGGTGGAGAGGAGGTGCCGGTCGAGGAGGTCGAGTTCATCCCGGCGGCCCGTTCCGAGCTGCCGCCGAGGGCACCGGACGCCGTCAGGGAGCCGGGGACGCCGGAGTTTCCCGAGGGGCGGCTCATCGTCCTGTTCTTCCAGGCCGACTTCGGCCGCAACCGGACGAAGGGGCTCATGCGGATGGCGAACGAGATGGTCGCCTTCCTCGACCGCCTGCTCCCGACGGATCGCGTGGCCGTCGTCTCGTACGACTCCCACCTCAAGCTTCGCCTCGACTTCACGGACAACCGGGCGGCCATCCACCGTGCGCTCTTCGACACCCTGAAGATCGGCGGCGCTCCCGACCCGCCTCCCCCGAAACCGTTCCCCTCGCTCGCCGCCCACTTCGACGTGCACGCCGCGCGGAAGTCGGCCACCGTCGAGAAGGGCCTGTTCGTTCTGGCCCAGGCGCTGCAGGAGATCCCCGGCGGCAAGGTGATGTTCTTCCTCGGCTGGGGGCTCCACGTGAACCGTCAGCCGACGGAGTGGAAGTGGCACGCCTTCGCCGTCAACGCCCTCCAGCAGGCGCGCGTCAACGTCTTCACCCTCGACGTTTCCGACGCCGACTGGCACTCCCTGGAAGGGACGCTCATTCAGCTGGCCGACCTGACCGGCGGCACCTACGCGAAGACCCACGTCTTCTCGGCCCAGGCCCTCGATCTCGCCTTCCGCGCCATTGAAGGGCGGTACGTCGTCGTCTTCGCCCGCCCCGAACGACCTCCCGGCCGTCACCACATCGAGCTCACCCTGCGGACGAAGGAGGGAAGAGTGCTCGCCCGGCCCTTCTACGACGATCCCTAGTTCCGTTCGAGGCTTGGAGAGGCCGACCCGGGAGCGCGGGGCCGCGAATCCGGTCGCTCCTGCCGATTGACGTGCCCGGCCACTCTGGTTATGCTCCTATCTGCGAATTATCCGCAATTAGGAAGTATGCGCAGATCAACACCCAGCCGCAGCGACCTGAGGCTCGAGCACCTCAGGACCGTCGCCCGGGAGGCGGGCCTCAAGCTCACCCACCAGCGGCTCGAGATCTTCCGGGAGCTGGCGGGAACGGAGGAGCACCCCGACGCGGAGACGATCTTCCGCGCCGTGCAGCAGAGGATGCCGACCGTCTCGCTCGACACGGTCTACCGCACGCTCTGGATGCTCCACGACCTCGGGCTCGTCACGACGCTCGGGCCGCGGGGCGACGGCGTGAGGTTCGACGCGAACCTCGACCGGCACCACCACTACTGCTGCGTGCGCTGCGGGCTGGTCCGCGACTTCGAGAGTGACGAGCTCGACGGCCTCTCCGTGCCCGATTCCGTGAAGCGGCTCGGCAGCGTCGTGAATTCCCACGTCGAGGTGCGCGGGCTCTGTGCGACCTGCCAGCGCGACCAGGAAACGTCGAAAGACAAGGACCGACCCGGAACCCGAGGAGGACCGAAATGAGCGAAACCGGCAAGTGCCCGTTCACGGGCGCATCCAGCCACCCCGTCGCCGGCCGCGGCACGACGAACCGCGACTGGTGGCCGAACCAGCTGAACCTGGGGATCCTCCACCAGCACGCGCCGGCGTCGAACCCCATGGACCCCGGCTTCGACTACGCCGAGGAGTTCAAGAAGCTCGACCTCGCGGCCCTGAAGAGGGACCTCTACGCCCTGATGACAGACTCGAAGGAGTGGTGGCCCGCCGACTGGGGCCACTACGGGGGCCTCTTCATCCGGATGACCTGGCACAGCGCGGGCACCTACCGCATCTCGGACGGGCGCGGCGGCGGCGGCACCGGCAACCAGCGCTTCGCGCCGGTGAACAGCTGGCCCGACAACGGCAACCTCGACAAGGCCCGCCGCCTCCTCTGGCCGATCAAGCAGAAGTACGGCAGCCAGATCTCGTGGGCCGACCTGATGATCCTCGCCGGCAACTGCGCCCTCGAGTCGATGGGCTTCCGGACGTTCGGCTTCGGCGGCGGCCGCGCGGACATCTGGCAGCCCGAGGAGGACATCAACTGGGGCCGGGAGAAGACCTGGCTCGGCGACGAGCGCTACAGCGG
>CALBDV010000833.1 GCA_937927565.1 uncultured Holophagales bacterium | reverse complement strand
GCCTCGTCGCCCGTCCCGCCATCGGTCAGTGCGACGACACCTCGCGGCGTCGCGGGCAGGCGACGAGGTGGTCGTTCACGACGCCGACGGCCTGCAGATACGCGTAGACGATCGTCGGCCCGACGAAACGGAAGCCGCGCCTCAGGAGGTCCTTCGAGATCCGCTCGGCCAGGGACGTCTTTGCGGGAACCTCCCGCATCTCCCGAAAGGTGCCCTGGACCGGCTTGCCGTCCACGTATCGCCACAGCCAGGTGGAGAAGCTCCCCTCCTCCGCCTGCAGCCCGAGGAACGCCTTCGCGTTGCCGATCGTGGATTCGATCTTGAGGCGGTTCCTCACGATGCCGGCGTCTCCCATGAGGCGTTCGACGTCGCGGGGCCCGAACCGTGAGACTTTCGCCGGGTCGAAGCCGGCGAACGCCTTCCGGTAGCCTTCCCGTTTCCTCAGGATCGTGATCCAGGAGAGACCGGCCTGAGCGCCTTCGAGGACGAGCATCTCGAAGAGGTGGCGGTCGTCGCGCGAGGGGACGCCCCATTCTTCGTCGTGGTAGGCGACATAGAGCGGATCGGTTCCCGCCCAGGGGCATCGGGCGCTCTCGGACATGCGCGAAATGATGACATCCGGGACACCGTGGGACGAGGTCCATTTGCCACACTTCGGTCTGATGAGCGTCGCCGGGCCAGAACTCACAGCGGACCCCTTCCCGCGTCCCCTCCTCGGCCGGCTCCTCCGGTTCGCCCTCGCCGCCCTCCTGGCAGGCTCCGCGATCCTGCTCGCCGGCTGACCGGGCGGCCGGGCCCGGGTTCAGCCGAGCGCTTCGAGGAGGCGCGCGGCGAGGTTCTGGTACTCCTCCCGGGTGTTGTAGAGCTGGGCCGAGACGCGGATGAGCTTTCCTCCGTCGCAGGGCCAGGGGTAGAGCCACGTCTCGACGCCGCGCTCGCGGAACCAGTCCATGAGCCCTTCGTGGGACAGGCCCCCGGCAGGGGAGCCGGGGGCCGGCACCGGAAGCGGTACGGAAGCGATCGACCCGACCATGGACTCGGGCGCGGGCGCGGCGACGCCCAGGGCCGCGCAGAGGATCGCGCGCGCCTCGAGCGCGAGAGCGTGGTTTCTCGACATTACCTCGGGCCAGCCGCCCGGCAGGAGCGCGCCGAGGCAGGCGATCGCCGCCGGAATCGAGAGCCAGGGCGTCGGGTCGCAGGTACCGGTCCAGTCGAACTCGGCGCGGAAGCGCGCACCGGCGTCGGCCGCCGAGTATCCGTGGCTGATCGTCGTCGGATGGATCGAAGCCTGAACGTCCCGCCGCACGTGGAGGAACGCGGCCCCTTTCGGCGCGCAGAGCCACTTGTGGGCGTTCCCCGTGTAGAAGGCCGCCCCGAGACGGTCGAGATCGACGGGAACCATGCCGGGGGCGTGCGCCCCGTCGACGAGCGTCTCCACGCCCCGCTCCCTCAGTTCGGCGACGAGGCGTTCGACCGGAAAGACGACCGCTGTCGGGCTCGTGACGTGGTCGAGCAGGGCCAGTCGCGTCCGGGGCGTCACGGCGTCGAGCGCCGGTGCGACGACGTCGTCCTCCCCCGTGAGGGGAAAGGGGATGGAGGCCACCACGACGCGGGCCCCGGTCCGTGCCGCGACGAACTCCATCGCCTTCCGGCAGGCGGGGTAGACGTGGGACGTCGTGAGCAGCTCGTCGCCGGGTCGAAACTCGAGCGAGCGGAGGACCGTGTTGACGCCCGCCGTGGCGTTCGGTACGAAGGCGAGGTCGTCCGGGTTGGCGCGGAGAAAGGCCCCCAGCGTGTCGCGCGCCTCGGCGAGCCGGGCCGGGAGGCTTCGCCAGAGGAAATCGACCGGCTCCCGCTCCATCTCTGCCCGCAGCGCGGCCTGCCGCTCGAGGACGACCACGGGGCAGGCGCCGAACGAGCCGTGGTTGAGGTATGAGACGGCCGGGTCGAGAGGCCAGAGAGCGGCAAAGGGGTCTCGGGGCGGCGATTCCATCGCCTTGTCGCTCCGGAATCCGAGACCGCCGACGGGCGTCACGCCAGCCCGTACCGCTCGAGGCGGGTGTAGAGCTGAGCGCGGGTGAGGCCGAGGAGCTTCGCCGCGCGGCTCCGGTTGTTCTTCGAGCGCTCGAGCGCCTGGGCTACGAGCGACTTCTCCAGCTCGTCGAGGTCGAGGCCGCCGGGAGGCAGCTCCACCGCGGCCGCCGAGGCGACGCGCGCCGCGCCGTTCCGCGACACGGCGATGGGAAGGTGCTCTGCCTGGACGAGCCCGCCCTCGGAGAGGATCACGGCCCGTTCCAGGGCGTTGCGCAGCTCGCGAACGTTGCCGGGCCAGGAGTAGGCGAGGAGGAGCTCGCGTGCCTCGCGCGAGACGCCGGGCGCGGGCCGGCCGACGTTCCTGGACAGGTCGTCGAGAAATCGCTCGGTCAGGAGGAGGATGTCCTCGGGCCTCTCCTTCAGCGGAGGGAGGTGGATCTCGAAGACCGAGAGGCGGTAGAAGAGGTCCTCCCGGAAGTCGCCGCGCGCGATGGCGGCCTGGAGGTCGCGGTTCGTGGCGGCGACGAGCCTCACGTCGGCCTTCAGCACCTTCGCTCCGCCGAGACGCTGGAACTCCCTCGCTTCGAGGACCCTGAGGAGCTTGGCCTGGACGAGCGGGCTCGTCTCGCCCACCTCGTCGAGGAAGAGAGTGCCTCCCGCAGCCTGCTCGAGCCGGCCCGGTCGCGAAGCGTAGGCCCCCGTGAAGGCGCCCTTCTCGTAGCCGAACAGCTCCGACTCCAGAAGCTGTTCCGGGAGGGCCGCGCAGTTGAGGGCGACGAACGGGCCCGCGCTCCGTGCCGACGCCCGGTGGACGGCGCGCGCGACGACCTCCTTCCCGGTCCCCGAGTCCCCCGTGAGGAGAACGGTCGTCTCGGTCGGGGCGACCTTCGAGGCGTGGACGAGAACGGCCCTCCAGGCAGGTGAGGCGCCGACGATCCGGCCGAAGCCGTCGCGCGACTCCAGCTCGTCGGAGAGCGCCAGCACGCGCGCCTCGAGCCGTGCCGCCTGCCTCTGCGCCTCCTCCGCGCGCTTCGCCTCCTCGGCGAGGCGCTGGTGGGAGAAGGCGAGGGCGACCTGGTCCGCAACGCGCCCGGCCAGCTCGACGTCCTCCTCGCGGTAGCGCCCCGGCGCCGTCGCGTGGAAGGACAGGGCGCCGACGATCTTCCCCTCGAGCCTCACGGGGACTCGCAGGCTCGAGCGAAGGCCGGCGCCGAGCAGGATCGCCCGCCTCGAGGAATCGGGCGGCAGATCGGTCTCGGCGTCCCCCACGATCTGAAAACCGAGCTCCATCTGCGCCCGCTCGGAATCGGGGATCGGGTACGTCTCGGGAGCCCACGAGCGGTCGCCTGCGATGGCCCAGAGCCGATTCTCCGTCCGGTCGTCGGAGAGGAGGCCGAGGGTCATCTTGTCGTGGGGGAGGACTCGCCGGGCGATCGCCGAGACCTGGTCGAAGACCTCCCGGACGTCGAGGGCGCTCGCGAGGGCCGGGCCGAGGGCTTCGAGCTCGCGGTGCCGCGCGAGCCGCTCTCGTTCCTCGTCGGCGAGGCGCTCGTGCTCGAGCGCCGCCGAGAGGATGTCCGCGATCGCACTCGCGGCTTCCTCGTCCTCGGGCGAGAACCGCGCCGGCGTCTTCGCAGAGAGCCAGAGGTCGCCGAGAAGAACCCGGCCGCGGACGATCGGTGCCACGAGGATGGAACGGGTCCCGGAGTCGAGCACGTCCCGGTCGGTCCGCAGGGACGGATCGAGGACGGCGCTCGCGTCGTCGATCCTTCGCGTCCCTGTGGCCGAAGGCCACAGGGCATCGGAGGTCTCGCCCCTCTCGAAGCGCCACGCGGGCCCGGCAGGGGCGCCAGGGGCTGCCATTCCCCACGACAGGAGCGCGGGCCCGTCGACGACCCTCACGACGCCCGCCGCGTCGAACGGCAGGACCCGCCGGGCCGCCGCGGCGACGCGCGCGAAGACGTCCGGCAGCGAGAGCGTCTCCGCGACGATCCGCGCGATCTCGGTCAGGACCCCGACGAGCGGATCGGCCGCACGCAGGGAGGAGGAGGCATTTTCCACGAAGGGGGGATTCTAACGGGCGCCTCCCTTAGACTCCCGGAGCCATGAATCCCGTTCGCGAGCTCGCAGAGCGCGTCCTCGCGGGGACCCCGCCGGCCATCGCCCGGGCCATCACCTGGGCCGAGACCTCGGACCCGCGATTTCCCGAACTCCTCTCCCACCTCTGGCCCCGCACGGGACGTGCCCGTGTCATCGGTCTGACGGGGGCCCCCGGCGCCGGCAAGTCGACCCTGACCGCCCTCCTCGCAAAGGCCGCCCGGGCCGAGGGGCGGAAGGTCGGCATCGTCGCCGTCGACCCCTCTTCGCCGTTCACCGGCGGCGCGATCCTGGGCGACCGGATCCGGATGCAGGACCTCTACACCGACCCGGGCGTGATGATCCGGTCGATGGCCACCCGCGGCCACCTCGGCGGACTCTCTCGCGCCACCGCCGATGCCGTCGACGTCTTCGACGCGGCCGGCTTCGACGACGTTCTCGTCGAGACGGTCGGCGTCGGCCAGGACGAGATCGAGGTCTTCCGCCTCGCCGAGACGTGTGTCGTCCTGCTGACGCCCGGCATGGGGGACGACATCCAGGCGATCAAGGCGGGCCTGATGGAGGTCGCCGACGTCTTCGTCGTCAACAAGGCCGACCGCGACGGCGCGGACCGGACGGTCGGGGAGGTCCTCCAGATGCTCGAGCTGGGGGAGCACGGGGCGTGGATTCCCCCGGTCCTGAAGACGGTCGCGCGGACGGGCGACGGCGTCGAAGGGCTGCGTGCCGAGCTCGCGAAGCACAGGGACTTCCTCTCCGGGCCCGCGGGGGCGTCCCGCCGCCGGGACCGGACGGTCCGGCGGATCGAGACGATCGTCCAGGAGAGGCTTCTCGCCGAGCTGCACGGCCTTTCCGGCAGCGAGGCCTCGATGGCCTCCTGGGCGGGCCGGATCGAGGCGCGCACCGAGGACCCGTTCCGCGCCGCGCAGGCGCTGCTCGAGACGTTGCGGAAGAACGGCGCGTCGCTCGCGCCGACCGGAGGAGAAATGAAGATCTCGCACCTCGGCCTCGCCGTCACCTCCGTCGACGGCGGTGGCGCGTTCTGGGACCTCCTCGGGCTCCTCGAGGAGCACCGAGAGGAGGTCACCTCGCAGAAGGTGATCACCTCGTTCCGGCCCGTCGGCGAGTCGGCCCTCGAGCTCCTCGAGCCGACCTCGCCCGAGAGCCCCATCGCGAAGTTCCTCGAGAAGAAGGG
>CALBDV010000832.1 GCA_937927565.1 uncultured Holophagales bacterium | reverse complement strand
GACCCGTGGGGGCTCATCACCTCGATTCGAGCTGAGACGGGCCTGCCCTCGGATCAGTTCGGTACGGTCGACATCGAAAGCGGCAACGTACTGCTCGACGCCACTGTTCTCGGGGTCTTCAACACGGTCGCGAGCGGTGCGAACCGAATCGCGAACTACGGCGCGAACGCGCTGGCAGGTCTGGGGTGGCTCCAGTCGAAGGCCGAGGACGTCGCCGTCGATCAGCTCGGGATGTCGCGAGCGGACGTCGAGTTCGCGAACATCTACGTGGCGACGAACCCTGCGAACGCTGCGCTTCTTGCACGCGGCGCGAAGGACGGACTCGCCGCCGCTGGTCGCGCCGCCGATCGATTCCTAGCAAAGATGCCCGTTCATCTCGAACCGGGAGTCGAGACGCCGTCGGCGTTTGGGGCCGGGTACTTCGGGCGAACGCCTCGGACTCCGAGGGTCACGGGCACCACGCCAAGCGGCATACCGCGGGTTAGTCGGTCATGGCGTGGTCGATATGGTCCAGCGGCCGCAAGAGAGCATCACCTCGTGCCCCAGCAACTGCTCGGTGAGGAAGGCTTCACGCGCAGGCTTGCGGAGCTTGGGGTGAAGGATTCAGAAGCCTTCGTGCACAAGCGGATCGCGCTCCTCTCGAACGAACAGCACCAGGCAATCCACCAAGAGGGCTGGAACGATGCTTGGACGGCATGGCTTCGGAACAAACCAGACTTCACACTGGGGGACGTGGAGGCGCAGATTCAGGTCCTCATGAAGCAGTACGAGCTTCCGAAGAGCTCTCGCAACTTCGCCCGCTCATACGGGAAGAACTGATGACCGCAGATGCTCTGTTTCAGAAGGCCCTGCTCCTCCTAGACCGAGGCGACTTGGTCCGGGGAGAGGAGGTGCTTCGTAGCGCGCTCGAGAAGGCTCGCGATTCTGGTGACGCGACAACGGAGGGCCGCGCCCTGTGCTGCCTAGGTGACTTACTCGTCCAGCAGGGTCGGAATGAGGAGGCCCAAGGACACCTTTCGGCGATGCTCGCTCTGCCAGTGACGGACGACGTGCTGGACTTCGAGCGTAACGAAGCGGCCCGTCTACTGGACGAGATCGGGTCGGCGTAGAGCCCAGAGGACGCCGAGGCCCGAGGGACCGAACCGGAGCGGGGCACCGCACGGCGCCAGCGGGCGCCGTGGAACCGGGACGCCCCCGGGCGGCTCCGGCGAGAGGGGCGGGGGAGCCGGACGCTCTGCGAGGCGCGCGCCGGGCG
>CALBDV010000831.1 GCA_937927565.1 uncultured Holophagales bacterium | reverse complement strand
CCGGCATGGCGAGACTATCGCGATGCCGCGCCGCGGATGCGGCATGGAAGACCCGGCGTCCCGGGGCCTCGCTGCGACCGAACCCCTCGGCTGCCCCGGTTCTCTCATTTCTCTTCCGTCCCCCTGTTGTACTTTTTCGCCCCTCGCGGAGCCTAGGCAGTAGAGGTGAACCTGACGAACCGGGTCACCGGTCTGCTTGGAGGTCGTGTGTCGCTCGTCCTGCCCCCGCAAACCCGACCGTCCCCCCCGGCGGGACGCCAGCCGACTCCCGGCCCCTCTGCGCCCGACGACGACGACGGTATCGACATCGCCTGCGTCACTCGCGTCGAGCGTCCGGGGGGCGCCGTTCTCCACGTCGTCGTGAAGTGGCGGGAGGACGGAAAGTGGGTGTACCTGGGTGTGGAGATTCCCGAGACACCTCTCGCGGGAGAGCAGGCTGGCTGTCCGAACGCCAACCGGAGCGAGTCGACCTGAGGACGGCTCGTGAAACCGCCCGTCTTCCCCGATCCCGCACCGCAGTCGGTCGCCTCCGCGACCGACCTCGTTCTCGTGCGGCTCGGGGTGCGCGCCGCGGCCGAGCTCCTCGGCATCTCGGAGCGGACGCTTCGCCGCCAGTTCGATCGCCGCGGACTGCGCCTGCACGACCACCTGGTCGCCCGGCGACGGGAAATGACGCTCGGGCTCCTGGCGGGTGACCTTCCCGTCGCGACCGTTGCCAGCCGGCTCGGCTTCGCATCGTCACAGACGTTCGCCCGATACGTCCGCCGGCAGTTCGGCGCGACGGCCACCAACATCCGGCGCCTGATGCGGGCACGGAACCTGAGCGGGCAACCGCTCGTGGAGGGAACCAGGTCAGACGGCGCCCCCGCTGACCGTTCGCGCAACATTTGACCGCTTCGGCCACTTGACATCGGCGTGGGCGACTCCAAGTTAGCGTCATCGTCTTCGCGGTGGTCGGTCCTCCGATTTCGTGGTCGGGATCCGTCGGCTCGACGCCGGACCCGACTCACCGGCGGCGGCCGGAATCCCGGACAGTCGAGCTTGCTCGCCCGCGGCCCCGGTCGAGTCTGGAGGGGAGCGGGTTGAGAGAGGCCTCCTTCGCCAGTCACGGGTCGATTCTCCTCGTCGGGGAACCGGAGGCGCGGCGCAGTCAGGGCCTGACGGCACTTCTCTCCCGTCGAACCGACCTCCACCTCGAGCACGTCGACTGGCCCGCGTTCGAACGCTCCGCCTGGCCCGGTTCGGCCCGGATGATCGTGGCCGACGCGAGCGCGCCCGCCGGCCGGATCGACCGGTTTCTCGCCTGGGTCGTCGAGAGGCTGCCCTCCGTTCCGACGCTCGCAATCGTCCCTTCCGACCTGGACGAGGTCCGCCTGGGCGCCCTCGCCGGAGCGGTCGACGATTTCGTCGTGGCCCCCCTGCGCGAGACGGAGCTCCTCGTCCGCGTCGACCGCTTCCTCGCACGGCGACCGTGCGACCTCGCTCGAGCGCACGAGCGCCTCTCTCGCGAGCTCGGGCTCGCGCAGCTGGCCGGGAGCTCACCCGTCTTCTCGGAGCTGCTCGTGGAGCTTCCGCGGATCGCGACGAGCAACGCCACCGTGCTCCTCACCGGTGAGACCGGCACCGGCAAGGAGCTCTTCGCTCGCGCCCTCCACCACCTCTCCCGCCGTCAGTCCCGCCCGTTCGTCCCGGTCGAGTGTGGCGCGATCCCGGAACACCTCGCCGAGAACGAGCTCTTCGGCCACGCCCGCGGCGCCTACACCGATGCCCGCTCGGACCAGAAAGGCCTCGTCGCCCTCGCGGCCGGGGGCACCCTCTTCATCGACGAGATCGACGCGCTCTCTCTCGTCGTTCAGGCCAAACTCCTGCGCTTCCTGCAGGAGGGCTCCTACCGGCCTCTCGGGAACGACCGCTTCCTCTCGGCGGACGTTCGGGTGATCGCGGCCACGAACCGGTCCCTCGAAGACCTCGTGGAACGGCAGACCTTCCGTCGCGACCTCTTCTTCCGGCTGAACGTGGTCCGCCTCCACCTCCCGCCCCTGCGCGAGCGGCCCGAAGACATCACGCTCCTGTCCGAGCTCTTTCTCGACCGGATCGCGCGGGACTCCGAGGAAGCCCGAAAGACGCTTTCCGTCTCGGCGCGACGAACCCTCGAGGCCCACGCCTGGCCGGGAAACGTCCGAGAGCTCCTGAACGTCCTTCGCCGCGCGGCGCTTCTCTCGACCCGCCCCGTGATCCTCCCGGCCGACCTTCGCCTCGCTCCGCCCTCCTCCCAAGCGGCTCCCGAGGCCACAGTGCGGTTCTACGAAGCCCGCAGCCATGCGATCCAGGCGTTCGAGAGGCGATATGTCGAGGAGTTGCTCCTCCGCCACGCCGGGAACGTGACCCGCGCGGCGCAGGAGGCGGGCAAGGAGCGCCGCTCCTTCGGCCGCCTCGTGAAGAAGTACGGAATCCCCCGCCCGCCCGCGCTCGCTTCCTCCTGAGCGAACGGCTCGAGCGCGGGGCGGGGGCCTCCCCGGCGCGCCACGCCCCGAAACCCCGCCGATCCGCGCCCCGGATCAGCCGGGTCACGGGCGACCCGCCCCGGGTCGCCGGCGACCCACCGCGCCGCGGTCGTCGCGATCCGACTCGGGGCGCAAGAGCAGCCTCTTTTCCCCGAGCCGGAATCGGACCCTCGCCCCACACGCGGGTCACGCGCGACCCGCCCGGGGGCCCGGCCCCTCCCCTCCCGGCGGGTCCAGACGCCGAAACCCGCATTCCATGAGGGTTCTCCCTCCTGGCGCGCCCGTTGCTCGGAGGGGGGCAGGAGCTCGTTTGAAGAACACCGGGAGGGACGATCGATCGGCGGGAATGCCCGAGATGGCGCGGGACGTCCTGAGCTACTTCCTCAGGAACCCGGAGGCCGCCGACAGCCTCGAGGGCGTCGCCCGGTGGCGCCTCCTCGAGGAAGTCCTCCACCGAAGCCTGGCGCAGGTCGAGCACGCCGTTCGCTGGCTCGTCCGCCAGGGCCTCCTCGTTCGGGACGATCGCGCCGGAGCCGGCGCGCTCTACCGGCTGAACGTGGCGCGGCGCGACGACGCGCGCCGCCTCCTCGGCAGAAGTCCAGGAGCCGTCGCCCCCGGCCGCGGCTCCGACCCGACCTGAACCGACGCAGACCGACGAGGTGCGCTCATGCCGTCTTCCGTGATCAAGGCCACCCGATCCACCATCACGAACCGCCTCCCCGTCTGCGGTTTCGCCATTCGGACCGGGAGGAACCCCTGGTACGAGGTGGCCCTCGCGACCGACCCGCAGCTCTTCGCGCCCGACGCGAAGGATCGGAGACGGCCGGGGAACTTCTTCTCCACGCGCGCGGCCGGTCCGCTCCCGGCGGAACGCGGTGAGGCCGTCTACCTCGTGTCCCCCGAGGTCCTCGCCCGGTTCGCGGGGCAGCCCCGCCTCTACTACACGCTCGCGACGTTCGGAGACCGCAGCCGTTCCGTCGCCGAGGTCCCCCCGATCCAACCCGACGCCATCCCGTTCGTATCGCTTTCCCAGTCGTTCACCGGGCAATCGCTCCGCCGGCTGATCGGGGTCCCGATCGCGGGTGCGGGCCTGGCCGGGAACGGTGGAAGCTACGGATCGACCTCGCCGGAGGCGATGACGTGGGCGGGCGACACGGCGCGCCCCGGCAGCGAGCCCGTCGCCCCCGGCGGTAACGGCTCCTCGGGCAGCCGTCCCCCCAGCCCCGGCGGCGGCACTCCGTCTCCGGCAGCGCCCGCGACGCCCCCCGCGACCTCTTCCCAGGGGCTCGACTACGACGACGGCTTCGGCCGCGCGTTCTGGTCCGCGCCGCGTCCGGCGCCCCTCCCGGCCGACATCCCGATCGGCCCCGACACGTTCGCGGCCGCGCGGCCGTTCGCCGGACTGGTCGACATCGACTGGGACGAGGTCGTCCTGACGCCCGACACCGGCCAGCCGAACGCCTACGCCGCCGCCGCGGCGATGGTCGTCGGCTGGCGGGACCGCGTCTGCATCGCGCCCGACACCCTCCTCCAGGCCGTCACCCAGGCGGGCGGCGATCCCACCAACCGAGAGGCGTACGCGACTGCGTGGGACCTCGTACATGTTCGCGGCGCCGCCTACGAGACGGTGGAGCTCAAGGGGATGATCGAGAGCCACGGGCCTCTTTGGGCCGCGAACGGAGACCGCAGCGCCGCGAACGCCGGCCACGCGTTCGTCATCACGGGTGTCTGCGGAGACGGAACGGCGGCCGGGACGAACGTCTACATCGACGATCCCTGGGGTCAGGTCACCGGCAGCCCCGCCGCCGCCGCCTCAAACCCTGCCCCGGGCGGCCCCGGCACGCGCTTCTCCATCTCTTTCCAGGACCTCGCGAGCCAGTTCCCGACGCACCCTGGCGTCCCGCCCACTCACGCCTGGCTCGAGCTCCTGCACGCGCGCGACGTGACCGGCCGCGTCCCGGGCCGCATCGGCTGCGCGGCCACGTCGACTCAGTCGCTCGACGCCCGCATCCGCCCGCTGGGCCTCTCGGACCGCGCGGGCCGGCCCCTCTCGCGGGGCGTGCCCTTCGCGACCGAGACGGACGCCGAGGGAAACGAGGACCACGGCATCGACGGACCGATTCCGGACGAGGCGCCCGCCACGGTGGCCGCGAGCCTCGCGAGAGCGCGGGCCCTCACGGCCGCGGAGTACCCGCTCGCGAGCCGCTTCGTCGCGGCCCGCTGGTTCCGCGTCCCCGCGACGCCCCGCACGATCTCCCGCGTCGTCGTCCACATCACCGACGGCGGCTCGAACATCAACGGGACCATCGGCTGGTTCCAGAACCCCGTGAACGCCGACGGGACGCCCCGGAAGGTCAGCGCGCACTACGTCGTCGGACGCGACGGCGAGGTCGTGCAGATGGTCGAGCACGCGAATGTCGCGTGGCACGCCTCGAGCGCGAACGGCGATTCGATCGGCATCGAGCACTGCGCCAACACCCGCGGCCTCAACCCCACGCCGGCCCAGTACAGCGGCTCGGCGGCGCTCGTCCGTTGGCTCTGCGACACCTACGGGATCCCGGTCGATCGTGAACACGTCCTGGGCCACTCCGAGGCTGACCCGCGGACAACGCACACCGGCTGTCCGAACGCCGTGTGGGACTGGAGCACTTTCATGAACCTCGTCCAGAGCGCGTCGAACACCGTTTCCCCCGCCCCTGCCTCGCAGGGCTTCGGCGGGCCGCTTCCGGGCCCGTTCTCCCGGCCGGCCTCCGCTCCCGTCCGCCCCCGCCCGCTCGTCTACCGGCCTCTCCGCGCGGCCCCGCTCGGCATGGTGAGCGTCCACTGGGACGAGGTCCAGCTCGTCGCCCAGACCACGGGCGACAACTGCTGGGCCGCGGCCGCGTCGATGGTCGTCGGGTGGCGCGACCGGATGTCGATCGACCCGGCGCTGCTTCCGCGCCCGGCCGACATCCCCGCCCTCGCGCGGGCCTTCGACCTCGAGATCGAGCCGGCCCAGTCCTACACCGTCGACGGCTTCGCGGACCTCCTGACCCGGAAGGGGCCGCTCTGGGTCGCCGCACTCGTGCCCGGCTTCCACGCGATCGTCGTGACCGGCATCCAGGGGGACGGAGACCCCGACACGACCCTCGTCTACGTGAGCGACCCCTGGGAGCGCGACCCCGGCTCCCCGGGCGCGCCAGGCCCGTATCGCGCGAGCCCCGGGAGCGGAAGCCGCTACACCCTCACGTATCGCAACTTCGTCGACGAATACGAGGCGGTCCCGCAGGACCCGAGCTACCGGCACATCACGGTGCAGATCCTCCATGCCCGCGATACGGGAGGACGCGCGCCGGGTGTCGTGCCGACCACGCAGAGCCTCGGCCTGCGGTCCCGTGCCGCCGCGGCCTTCCGCTTCTCCCGCGAGCTGGCCGTCTCGGCGTTCATGGGCGAGGCGATGGAGCGGATGCGCGCGACGTTCCTCGCGAACAAGGCGGCCGCCCACCGGCTGAACTGCATCGAGATCATGAACGCAGGGCTCCGCTCTCTGTTCGACGCGCGCCTGCGCGACGCGAGCGGCGGCAACCTCGCCCTCGGCAGCAGCGTCCAGGCGACGATGGGAAGGCTCCAGGAGTACGGCCTCGCCGACGCCCCGACCGACTTCGAGTACTTCGACGCCGCGGGCCGGCCGACGCGCGGCGTGAACCGTCCCGAGACGCTCCGCCAGTCCGTGGAGGCGTGGATCTACCAGCAGTGCGAGGTGAACCAGCAGTCCGCGTACTACGCCTTCGGCCTCTCCGTCATGGACGGCTACCACAGCGTCCTCCTCCCGGTCGCCTTCAGCGGCACCGGCGACCCTTCGACGAAGGTCTACTGGGCCGACCAGATCTACTCGGGGTGGGACGACGTCACCGGCGGGCTCGACGCGCGGATCACCGAGCGGACGCAGCGCTGGTGGGACGGCGCGACCCCGAAGCCGCGCACGCGCTGCCGTGTGTGGCCGCTTCTGGGCTGAGGAAGGAGGCTCGCCGTGACGACGTACGCCGCGCCTTCGCCGAACGGCCGGTTCCGTTCGAGCCCCTTCACGGCCGACGAAGAGGGCCCCGAGCCTCCGAGCCCGACCGGCGTCTACCCGGACGACGTCTGGGCCGGCGGCGCTCCCGCCGCCGCGTCCCTGTCGTACGGCCGCGCGCTCGACGCGGGTGACGAGGGGCCGGAGCCTCCGAGCCCGACCGGCGTCTACCCGGACGACGTCTGGGCGGGCGGCGCTCCCGCCGCACCCGCCGGGTGGGCCGCGCCGCTCGCCCGGCTCGCCGGCGCCTGCAGCGCGCCAGACCGCAGTGGTGCGCCGAAAGGGCGGTCCCTTCCGTGAGACGCGAATGAGAACGCCGCCCGCCTCCGACGCTGGTCGCAGCCGCCTCGAGCCGGCTCCGCTCGCGGCGCTGGCGCCCCGCTCCCCGGGCCGGCCCTTGCTGCCCGAGGTCGCGGCGGCGCGGGACCTCCTGGCGACGGCCGCCCGAGGCCTCTCGCGATCCCCGTCGTTCGTCGCGCTCCCTCACGCCACTCAGCAGGCGATCCTGAGCGACGTCTCGACGCTCGAGAACGCGCTCGACGCGGGACGCGCTGACGGCCTTCGAGGGGCGCGGGCGCTCGAGACCCCGAACGACCTCGCGCGAAGGCGGCTCGCGGCGCGGACGGGAGAGACCGGGTCGGGCGGCACGGGGACGACGGACGGGGCCGCTCCCGCCTCCGACGCGGTCGGGACCGGTGACTCCACGGCGAAGCCTCCCGCGACCGAGGTGCTCGCCCGGCGCGTCGGCGCCCTGTCCGACGAGATCGACTTCCCGGCCTTCGTCGCGAGCCTCGTCCACGGGACCTTCGACGCCATCGTCGACGCCTCGATCCGCCAGATGGAGGCCTTCGCCGACCTCGTCAGCGCCGTGGCCCGCAGCGTCGACCAGTTCACCTCGGAGAACGTCACCCCGAACCAGGCGCGGGACGACCTCGCCCGCAAGCACCCGCGCGACCTCGTTCTCGAGGTCGGCACCGGTCCCGACGCGGGCGAGCCGCGCCTGCTCCCCCGCCTGTCCGGGGACGAGGGCGACGCGGCGTCACCCTCCTGGCTCTCCGACTACGGGCTCGCCGGCGAGCCGCTGACCGAGGAGCTCGTCGAGGAGCAGCTCGTCCCGGCCGCCCGGAAGCACCTCGGCGAGAGCCGGCTCCAGATGCTCGCCACGATGGTCCTCCTCGGAATGAACCGGATCGTCGTGCGCGACGGCTCGATCTCCGCGAAGGTCCGCTTCCGCGCCGCGGCGCGCGACAAGGGGGACGTCACCTACGCCGCCTCGAACGACCCCGGCCCCGCCACGTGGGGCGAGCGGGGCAGCGCGACGTACACCGGCGCGACGACCATGGTCTCCACGGTCGGAGTGAACGCCCAGACCGACGTCGACCTGAAGGTGGAGCTCTTCGGCGAGGTGCGGATCAACTTCGCCTCCGAGACCCTTCCTCTCGAGCGCTTCGCCGACTCCGCGCGGGTCGCACTCCTTCAGCGCAACGCGCGGTGGACGAACCCGGCCGCCCAGCCGGCCGCATCCGCCTCCGCACCCCCGGCCGAGGCGCCAGCCCTGCCGCCCCCGGCGTCCGCCTCGCCCGCTCCGTCGCCCGTCGCAGCGCCGCCCGTTGCGGGAGGCGGGAGGTAGTCCATGAGACGGCCCCTCGCCGAGACGCTCGTCGAGATCGTCGGCGCCCTCGCGCCCGAAGAGAGCCGCGACGGCGAGGTGCGCGTGCGCGGCCTGCGGCTCGACCTCCCGGTCGAGGTGGCGCTCGGAGACGGATCCGGCCCGGACGCGGCCGGGGAGCTCCTCGCCGACCTCCCTTCGTGGCGCTGGCGGACCCTGTTCGACCACCCGCTCTCGCGGCTCGTCCTCGATTGCCGCCTCGGACCCGCGGCCCTGCCCGACGCGCGGCCGGAAGGAGCGCACGATGCCTGAGCGCGCGGCGACCCTCCCGGTCGAGGAGTTCATCCAGGCCCTCACGAGCCAGCTCGACCGCGCCCAGCGCGCCCTCGCGCTGAAGGCGCGGGCCGGGATCCCGCTCACCTTCGCCGTTAAGGACGTCTCGCTCGACCTGAAGACGCACGTCGACTTCGTCGGGAGCGCCGTCCACCTGCGGCCCGCCGGGCCGGGCGACACCGACGCCTCGACGCTCCGCTTCTCGCTCACGACCGTGACGCGGCCGATGATGGAGGAGAACGCACAGCCCCTTTCCACGGAGCCGGACGAGCCCTCTCTCCAAGACGTCCTCGGCGAGGACGTCTCCGAGGAGGACCGCCGGCGGCTCGAGTGGGCGGGTATCCACACCGTCTCGCAGCTCCGGCAGGTACAGCGGGGGGCGAGCGAGGCCGAGATCTCGCGCGTCGCGCAGATTCCCGCCCTGCGCCTTCGCGCCGCGCTCGCTGCGGCGTCTCGCCCGCGCGTCGACGAGGTCTCCCCCGTATTCGCGCGTGCCGAACGGCCACCCGAGCTCGACCGCCCCGTGCCCCGTGGCGAGCCGCGCATCGACCTGGATCGCCGCGAGGCCGGGGGGGAGCCGCGCATCGTCCCGGACCGGCCCACGGCCGTGCGGATCCGCGGCCGCAACCTCGTCGCGCGGGGGAAGCCCTCCGTCCGGCTCGGGGCCGAACGGCTCCGCGTCCTCTCCGCGAGCGATCGCGAGCTCGTCGTCGAGATCCCGGCATCGGCATCGGGCGGACCCGACACCCCCGCTGCGGCATTCGAAGGCGTTCTCGAGATCGAGGCGCCCGACGGGTCCATCGTGACGGCTCCGCTCGCGATCCCCGGTCCCGACGACGGAGGTTCGACGTGAGCCAGGCACGCCGCTTCGCCATGCCGTGGGCTCCCCTGACCCGCGTCTTCTGCTCCCCGGCGCGCTGCGTCGTCAAGCTCGCGCTCGGCGAGACTCCTCCCCACATCCCCGCGTACGGCGACGTCCGCATGGGTGCGCTCCCGGCCGCCGACCGGATCGACGGCGGCCCGATCGACCGCACCCTCCGTGGGCTCGCCGGGAGCTTTCGGGCGACGCGCCTTCACACGGCCGCCTCCGCCCACGGAAGGCCCGGCCGGCGCCACGTCGGATACGACGCACTCGAGCAGGTGCTCGGCCTCTCGCGGACCCTGAAGGTGGAGCTCTCGGACCTCGTCCACGTCGGAGACGTCGTCGACGCGCTCCGGGGCGTCGGCGCCGTCGAGAGCGCGACCCCCCACTACCTCTGCAGCATCCCCTTCGCCGCGCCCGCCGAGCGCTTCTCCATCGACGACGACGAGGCCTGGGGCCCCCGACTCTGGATCCGCGCGCCCGAGGCGATGGCCTACGAGCCCGGGGACCCCGCGGTGATCGTCGCCATCGTCGACACCGGCGTCCACGCCGGCAGCCCCGACCTCAGGGAACGCCTCCGGGCCGGCTTCGACACCGTCGACCTCGTCTCCCGCGACGTCGCCACAGGGGTCGTCCTCGTGGGCGACAACGCGGGCGCCGACACCGACCCCGAGGACCTCGTCGGGCACGGGACGTCGTGCGCCGGGATCATCGGAGCGCGCGGGGAAGGGATCCCGCCGGGCCTCGCGGGCCTCTGTGGCCTCCTCCCGGTCCGGGTCCTCGGAGCCGCCCGGACGCCGGGCCGGAGCGAGCCCGTCGGGCTCGGCTCGATCCCCGACATCGACGCCGGCGTCAAGAGAGCCGTCGACCTGGGCGCGAAGGTCCTCAACATGAGCTTCGGCACTCCCGCGGCCGCGATCGACGACGCGGAACCCGTCCACGCAGAGGTCGTCCGGTACGCCGTGGCGCGCGGCTGCGTCCTCGTCGCCGCGAGCGGCAACTCCGGCCGAACGGAGGACTACTACCCCGCAGCGCTCGACGGCGTCATCGCGGTCGGCGCGGTCGACGGCCGGGGCGAGCCCGCGGCCTTCTCGACGAGCGGCCCGCACGTGGCGCTCTGCGCGCCCGGCGAGCGCGTCGTGAGCCTGGGCCTCGACGGGCTCGCCCGCGTCACCGGGACGAGCTTTGCGGCGCCGTTCGTCGCCGCCGCCGCGGCTCTCCTCGTCAGCCGCGCGGGCCAGAGGGCGCAGTCGCTCGACAGCGCCGACGTCCGTCGCCTCCTCGTCGGGTCGGCGGCCCCGTGGAGCGCCGCCGCTCGCGGGGCGGGCCACGGCACCGGCGTCCTCGACGTCCTCGCCGCCCTCCAGGCCCTCGAGCGCGAGCTCGACCTTCGCTCCGAGCCCGAAGAGCTGCCCGAGCAACCCGCCACGCCTGCCATCGCAACCAGACCGCCCGCGGAGGGACTCCCTCCCGCGGCCGAGAGAAGGAGGGAGACCCATGGCCACCCGTAAGATCGAACCCACCACCGTCCACCTCGGGGACCCGGTCCTGTTCATCGACATGCGGGACCGGAACAAGGAGGCGCGCAAACGCCTAGAGCAGCGAAAGGCCGAGCTCGAGGCGCGAAGGAGGATGAACAACGACATCCTCCCGCTCGCCCTGCTGAGGGAGCTGCTCGCGGTCGAGGAGCGCCTGAAGAGCGGCGCCTGCGACCCGCTCTTCTTCGGCATCCCCGCACCTCCGAAACTGCCCGAAGACCCCAGGCCCGACCCCAGAGACCCCGACGAGCCGAAGCCGATCCCGGGCGTGCGGGACACGCTGGCGGGGATTCTCGGCGCCGCGCACCGCGTCGATGATCACGTTGGCGGTCTCCTCCCGACGCAGCAGAAGGGCCAGCGCGACTTCCTCACCGCCGAAGAGAGGACTCTCGCCGCCGTCTACGGGCTCCTCGAGGCGGACAACGTCGTCGACCCGACGCACACCCGGTTCACTGCCGCGGTCTCGAGCGCCCTCGGCGAGTACACCAGGCAGAAACCGCTCTTCGACGGCGTCCTGCCGATCCTCGTCTCCGAGGGGAACAAGAAGGGCCACAACGACGTCGACACGGGCCAGTGGGCCAAGGTCGTCCGGACTCTCGTCGCCGAGGACGTGAAGGCGGACGACACGCACCTGAAGCTCAAGACGAGGGCCGCGCTCGGTCGGGACGTCCGCACGGACGACGAGGCGCCCCGCTCCTCGATCGACATCGACCTGCCCGACCTCGAGGAGGCGACGGACGTCGAGATCCAGGTCGACAACATCCTGGCGACCCAGGCTCTCTACTTCGCCGCGATGCTGGACGAGCTCCGTCTCTTCACGGTCGTCGACAAGCTGGTCGAGCAGTTCCAGAACGGCCTCCTCCCGCTCGGGAAGGGGACGGCCGGCGATGCCCTCTACTCGTACTGGAAGAAGGGCGCGAACCGCATCTCCGAGGTCGAGCGGCGCAACCTCTACGCCCGCGTCTTCGGATTCCCCGGCGGCGACCCCTCGCAGCAGAACCTGAACCGCGAGTTCAACGACCTCTTCATCCGGTTCGTGTCGGGAGTCTCCTCGTTCGTGAGGCAGATGAAGGTCGACGAGATGTTCCGCTCGTCGATTGCGATGCCCGTCTCGGTCGAGAACGTGCGGAAGGCCGCCCGGGACCTCGCCGGGAACCTCTCCCTCTACGGCTACGGCATCGCCTACTTCGCGGCCACCGACCTTCAGGCGCAGATCCAGGAGATCATCAAGCTCCTCTCGAACCCCGAGATCCGGAGCGCCTACGGCGCCCGCGACATGTGGGGCGTCGTGGACCAGGTCGCCTCGCTCGAGCTCGGCGGCGCCCGCAACAGCTTCCGGTACCGCACGATGGCCCAGTCCGGCGCCGTCGTCATCCGGTGGCTCGCCGACAACGCGGGGCGCCTCACCGGCGCGCGGACGTCGTCGATCCTCGACATCACCGAGATCCGCAACGCCGCGTCGTACGCCGATCGCCACAAGCCGACCGTCGACCCGACCGACCGCGACCTCGTCGACGCCTGCGAGCAGTGGCTGGCCGTCACCGGCACACCGGACCGCCAGGTGGAGGAGTACGCCCAGCCGAGCGAGGGCCCCTCCCAGACCTCCAGCCCGGTCCGCATCCCGGCCGCCGCGCGCGACCTCCTCGAGTCGGCCGGCGTCTCGCTGCCCCGCTGATCCTCCCGGACACCGGGGCCGAAGGAGACGAGCATGAGAGCCGAACCGATGTCTACTTTCGTCAAGAGGCGGCTGCAGACGGCAGCCCAGAGGCTCGGCACGACCGACCCGGTCCCGCTCGTCGGCGGCCTCTTCGACCGGTCGTTCTCCCTTCCCGCGGGCTCGCCGGAGTACGGCGCCAACTCCCTCATGCCGGGCGCCGTGCCGCTCGAGCCCTCCTTCTCCGAGCAGGAGTCGGGCGCCCTGCGCTTCACGATGGTCCCGCTCCCGCCCGGCGCCTCCGCGGCCGCCCGCCAGCAGGAGGCGACGCGCGAGATGCGCCGCCTCGTCGCCCCCGCCTTCGGCGGCGAAGCTCTCCGCTGGTTCGACGAGCGCAGCGAGGAGTGGCGCGGCACGGGAGGATTCTCCCGGGGCTCCTTCGGGGCCTACTTCTCCACGAGCTTCGACGAGGACGGCCTGCTCGCCTCGAAGGTCTACTACGAGCTCCGCCCCGAGGACCTCGACGCCCTCCCGCCCGGCGTTCGCGCCCTCGTGAGGACGGCGCTCTCGGTCCTGCCGGGCCTCGTCCCGGTCTTCACGCTGATCAAGTGCGGCCGCAACTGCGGAAACCAGCGCGTCACCTTCTACCACCGCGGGCCGCTCGCCCTCGCGCGCCTCGGGCAGCTGATGCAGCCGCTCGGGCTGGCCCACCAGCTGCCCAGCGTCATGCAGCTCGTCGGCCTCGCCCTCGGCGGCCGGTTCGACCTGCCGGAGGGCTCCGTCGTCCTTGGTCTCGGCCCGGGTCGGGACGGCGCGGAGCTGAAGCTGGAGGTCCTCCTCGGGCGCATCCCCGACCTCCCGACCTCCTTCCTTGACCTCCTCGCCCTCGGCCTCGCCGAGAGGCCGCGCGAGCTGCACGCCCTCCAGCGCTGGCTCGCCGCCTTCACCCCCGACCAGGCGGAATGGCCGGGCCGCTTCTCCGTCCTCTCCCTCCGCACGACCCGCGACACGCCCGCCCGCGTGAGCCTCTACCTTCGCCCCATCGAGTTCGAGCTTCGAAACGTCCCGGCCGCGGCGCCCAGCGCGGAGCCCCAGCCGGCCTACTCCTGACACGTCGAGGTGACCATGCTGAGCGCCGTCCCGAACGCCCCGCCTCCGGGCCCGCCGCAGGCCCAGGCCTCGCCCGAGACGCTCGCGCTCGTACGCGAGAACGTCCGGGACCTCCTCGAGAGGGCGCCGGCCTTCCGGTCCCTCCCGCCCGAGAAGCGCCGCGCCATCGCCCAGCAGACCGTCGAGATCGCCTCGTACCTCGCCGAGCCCGACGGCATCAAGGGGCACCGTCTCGCCCGCGCCCAGGCCGGGACCGACAGCCCCGTTCTCTCGCGGCGCGGCGGAGCCGGCGAGGAGGGGAAGTTCGTCGCCCAGGGCGCGCGCGAGGGCGCGGCCGTCGCGGGAGCGCTTCTCCAGGCCGTCAACTTCCCGACCTTCGTGGCGAGCCTCATCGAGGGCGTCTTTCACGCGATCGTCAAATCGTCCATCGAGCAGATGGAGGCCTACGGGAAGCTCGTCGCCGACGTCGCCAAGACCCTCAACCAGTTCCGGGACGAGAACGTCACCGCCAACCAGGGGCGCGACCACATCGTCGAGCAGTTCCCCGACCTCTTCAAGATCGACGTCGACACGGGCGAGGACGGCGTGCAGGGTCCGCGCGTCCGCGTCCGGGACGGCGTCGACGAGCGGCAGGCCCTCCAGCGTGTCAACTCCACGCTCCCGGTCGAAGGGGCGCCCCTCACGAGCCTCGACGACGAGTCCGTCGAGCAGAAGCTCGTCCCGGCCGCCCGCACCCAGCTCGCCACCAGCCGGCAGCAGCTCCTCGCCACCATGGTCCTGATGGGGATCAACCGGATCGTCGTCACCGACGGAAAGATCCAGGCGAAGGTGATGTACGACTTCCAGGCGAAGGACAACTTCAAGTTCCAGAAGAGCGCCACGCAGTTCGACTACGGCGACCAGTACGCGACGACGAGCGAGGGAGAGTACGAGAGCGAGTCCCAGGGCGGGGAGCGGAGCCGCTCCTACTCCAAGGACTCGGGCTACGAGTCGGAGGAGCGCGACGGGAGCTACTACGCCAAGGGCAGGTACAAGACGACCGCATCGCCCGTCCTCAAGCTCGCGAGCGCCTACCAGCAGACGACCGACGCGGCGCTCCAGACGCGGGCGAGCCTGGCGGGCGTCGTCGACATCAACTTCAAGAGCGACTACCTGCCCCTCGAGAAGATGGCCGACTCGTTCCAGATCGGACAGATCCAGAACGCGGCCCGGCCCGGCGCCGCGCGGCCGCCGGGCA
>CALBDV010000830.1 GCA_937927565.1 uncultured Holophagales bacterium | reverse complement strand
GGTCGTCAGGATTCTGGTGAGGGAGGCTTTCGAGCGAGGCTGCATCGACACGCTCCCCCTCCGGGGCCGGATGCCGATGCAGAGGGAACCCGTCCTCCGTCTCGAGCTGAGCGAAGACGAACGTCGCCGGTTCCTCGGGGCCTTCGACGACCGCGCTGCGTTTGCCGGCGACCTCGAGACGAACCGCGTCCTCGGTCCGAAGAGGCAGCCGGCCTGCGGGAAGTGGAGTACGCCGCGACGATTCGGTGGAAGTCTCAAGCCCGCCAGCGAAGCCGCCGGCCGGTTCTTCGATCGGTTCCAGGCGATCAGGCCGGTTTTCGTCGTCTCCCTCGAGACCGGCCTCCGGGTGAGTGACCTTCTCGGCCTTGACTGGTCCCGGGTCGATCGCGTCGCCGGGTGGATCCGCCTTACGGTCCAGAAGACGGGACGCGAGGCGACGATTCCGATCACGTCGGCGTGCCGTGCTGCCCTCGCGACGCTCTGGTCCCGCCGCCAGGATCATGGCTTTGTCTGCACCGACGCGGAAGGGAAGCAGCTCGCCGCCGGTACCTTCCGCAGCTACTTCGGTCGCGCGAAACGACTCGCCGGAATTGACCGCCGCTGCCGCCTCCATGATCTGAGGCACACGCTCGGGGCACGCCTTTCATCTTCGGGTGCGAACCTTCAGGCGATATCCGCGGTGCTCGGTCACTCGACCACACGCCTGAGCGAGAGGTACTCCCATCCATCCGAGGCGTCTCTCGAGACAGCCTTCAAGAAGATGGAAACCGACGAGGCCACCGGCGGGGCTGCTCCTCCGTCGACGGGCGAGTCCGAGACCGCTATCGTCGATGGCCCGGAAGGGGATTGACCGGCCCGTCGTCATCCTGTCAGCGTCGCACCCCTAATCGATCTTCAGCGCTTTTCTGAAACTGCCGGGGTCTGCTCGCCAGAAGTAGACCAGGCGGGTTTCGGCAGGCTCGAGAAATCGGAGTAGCCGGGGGCTGGACTTCCGAGACGTCAGGCTCGGGGGATGGGACGGCGAAAGTAGACCAGGACGAAGCGGTGCGTGGTGTGCCGCGAGAAGTACCGGCCGGACGTGTCGGTCGGCGCAGCGCAGAAGACGTGTTCGTCGGCGTGCCGTTGCGAGAGGCGTAAGCGGTCCGCGAAGGCGTGGCGCGAGGCGAAGGTCGAGTCCTATCGGGAGCAGCCGGGGGCCGGGGCGGGACGCGGAGGGGCTGGTCCGGGAACTCGCGGGGATCAACCCAGCGGCGGTTCTCTGGCCCCATGGGCGCGTCGGCATCCATCAGCAAACTCACGGGCAGGAGACGATTGCTGCGTCCAGCCTCTCGAATCCGGATCTACTTCATATGGCGGCAGCCACTAGGCGCTGGGAGAAGTCACTCACATATTCCTTGATTCTTGGAAGAAGCCTCTCGTAGTGCGGACGGAGGTCCCCGAGCGGTTGCCCGACTTTCCATCCGGGATACTTCGCCAGCTCCCCGCCTACCTCCCCGTTGTGCTTGATCGCGTTACTGATGAGGCGGACCTCGTCGAATGCGTAGAAGCCCGATGTGGCCTCAATGTCGAAGCCTCGCTCCAGGAGTTGCTCCTTCAGCTCGTTGATGTGAGAGGCTGCTTTAGGAGGGAACCCGGGGAATGCGAAAACGACCATATGCTTTGTGGTGATCTCCACAAACCTATGGATCGCATTGATCATCAACTCGCCCGTGAGGCTCCCGATTTCGGACAGCTCGCCACTCCTGATTTCGGCCCAGTCCTCGGCCAGATCACGTTCTTCCGGTGAACTCCCGGCGAGCATCTCCTCCATCTGCTTCTCCTCGCCAGAGCTGGCTCGATCAACTACGTCAGCCAACTGATCGACGGTGTCAGGCTTGAAGTAAAGGTCCACTGAATAGCGGATCAGCCGCTTTCGCCAGTTCCGGCTAAAGCCGGTTTCGAAGCCAAGGTCTCGAAACGCGCGGAGAACTTCCCTTTCGACGAAGTCGGCGGCCCTAGGCGAGTGCCCGATGGCAGCCTGAGCGGCGAGGCCCATGATGACCTTCGGCGGGTAGAAGTTCCCTTCGAAGAGGAGGTGCGGTTCCGAATCGGCTAATCTGTCCACGCCGATCTGGGTCTTGAAGGTCTTGATGGCCGCAATGACATGGTCGCGGGTGATGCCGGGAGGGATCATGGCTTTCGTACAACCTCCTGAGCCTCGACGGGTTGTCTCCAGACCTCTTCTGGGATGCCCGCGAGATCGTATCGGAGCCGTCCGGCGGCCCGCTCCAGAAGGTAGAGTGCCTCCGGAGCCTACACGGGCCTCCCGACGGCCTTGGAGACGAATGCGACGTGCTCCTTGGCCGGGATGACCGTGTTCGCCCCGAGAAGCTGGCGGAGGTGCTGGAAACCCTTCAACCCGAGGCCCCGGAACACCCCGAAGGACCAGTCGGACGGCCTCCCGGCGTTCGCCCACGCCCGCGCCTTTTCCTTCTCTGTGGCCCCGGAAAAGTCCCGCAGCTCGTCTATCAACCGGTCCAGCAGCGGCAGGAAGAGTCCCGCCCGCTTCCCGTCGTCACGCGGGTCCACGAGAAAATACTGTTCGATGGCTGGGAACGCTCCAGCGTAGTCCCGAATCCCGGCCAGGGTTCCGTAACCGGGGTTCGGGCTCTGGAGCCGCTCTATCCGCTCCTCGACGTACCCACGCTTCCGCTTATCGAGCGACAGGAGAACCGTAAGGACGGAGAGGATCGGCGACAGCTCATTTCCGCTCGCAGGGTGCGGAGGCTCGGCGAGGTTCACGGCGAGGGCTCGACCAACCTCGTCGATGTCGCTCATTTCTTCTCCCAGCTCCTCGACGAAATTCGTAGAGCGACCGCATTTCGCTGCGAGCCTACCGCCCCTCCCCGGACAGATGAGGTCCCTCCGTGGGGAGCGAGACCTAGAATCCACCGGTCTCGCTTCACTCGCCGGTTAACAGCCCGTGGCATAAGCCCGATTTC
>CALBDV010000829.1 GCA_937927565.1 uncultured Holophagales bacterium | reverse complement strand
GGTCTGTGAACGGTCATGGGCGTCCCTTCAGCGGAGGGCGTCGGGCGGAAGGACAGGGATCCGCCGGGTGATCTCGGGCGGCAGCCCGACGAAGGCGAAGTCGACGGATTCACGGCCGACGCGCTTGAGGATGAAGCGGCCGTCGAGAATGTCGCCCTCGCGGGCGTTGATGAGGCGGGGGCCGTCCTCGAAGGTGACGATCGGCTTCTCGCGCGGCCCGAAGACGCCGAGGGCGCGGAAGGGGATCGCCGGGGGGACGATCGGCGTCGCCGTCGGCGTCGGCGTCGGGAGCCGCGGGCCGATGAACTGGAACGAGCCCTGGGCCGGAAACGGCGTCGGCGTCGGCGGAAGCGGCTTCGGGGTCGCCGTCGGGGGCACGTGGAACGAGAAGACGTTTCTCACGACGGCGCCTCCGATCTCGCCACGCTCCTGGTGGAAGGCGAGAGGCGGGATCTCCGAGGCCGCCGGCGGCGTGCCGTCCGGCCGTGCGGCGAGGCGGGTCGCGCCTCCCCGCGGGGAGGCGGGCGCCGCTTCCGGGCCCCGCGGCCAGTAACGGAGGACGAGAAAGACGACGAGGACGGCGAGGAGGGCCAGGAGGCCCTTGCGGGACGACAGGGCGCTCACCGGACGGTCCTCCCCCGCGGCGCGGCCGCGGCGGCGCGCCCGGCATCGGAGCTGCGCGGGTCACGGACGGTCCGGATCGGGCGAAGGGAGCCCGGCCGGAAGTAGTTCGTCACGGTAATCGAGATCCTCACCATGTCCGGGTCGGTCTCCGAGCCGCCCGACAGGCTGACCTGCTCGACGACGAGGAATCGTTTCGACCGCTCGAGGCCCGAGAGGAGCCTCTTGACGTCGCCGTACGGGCCGGCGACCCCGAAGGTCATCGTCAGCGAGTCGGTGCCCGGCTCGTCGGTCGACGTGTACGAGATCGCGTCGGGACGGAGACCGGCGGCGCGCGTCGTCGCGTAGATCTCCTCGATCAGGGGAGCGATCCGTTCCTCGCGCTTGCCGAGCGTCTCGGAGAAGAAGGCGGTCAGGGCCTCCTGGGTCTCGAAGAGCCTCCGCTCGGAGGCCTCGGCATTCTCGGTCCGTCGACGGGCCTCGTCGCGCCGCTTCTCGAGGCTGGCCTTCTCGGCGACGAGCGCCCGCAGACGTTCGTCGTAGAACGTCCGGTAGGAGAGGAGGACGGCCGTGTTGCAGGCGATGACGACGAGGAGGATGACGAAGAGGACCCTGCGGTCGCGGAAAGCCGTCGTGGCGCTGCTCACGGCTTCGCCTCCCGGTCGGTGTAGACGATCTCGAGGACGAAGCTGCGGCCCTCGGCGCTCCCCTGTTCACCGCCGGTCTCGGCGACGGGGGTCGGCGCGTCGAACCACGGGGAGGCGTAGAAGGTCCGGATCAGCTTCGGCAGGCCGTCGGGATCGCGCGAGACGAGCGAGAGGGCGACGGCGAAGGCGTCTTCGGCGCGGGCCTCCTGCGCGGTGGACTTCTTCGCCTCTGCCTTCGTGAGGACGACCGAGACCACGCGGACGTCGTTCGGGAGGGTCTTCTCGAGGCGCGTCAGGAAGCGGCTCCACGAGAACGCGCGACGGCGGGCGAGCTCGTTGGCATCCTCGGCCCCCGCCTGCATTCCGGCGAGGTCGAACCGGGCGAGCTTCGCCTCCGCATGGCGCCCTGCGGCTTCGAAGCGGCCGATCTCGGCGCGCAACGATGCGATCTCCGCCCGCGACTGCCGCGAGCCCTCGAGGTAGGAGTGGACGGTCCGGACGCTGATCACGGTGAGGACGATCCCGGCGAGAAGGAGGAAGACCGCGGCGACGTTGGCGGGCCGGGAGTCGACGAACGGCCTGCGGGCGAGGTTCGGTCTGGCGGCAGCCACGGCGTCAACCCACTCCCTGCAGGAGGCCGACCCCGACGAGCGGGGCGGTGTCCTCGCCCCACGCCGGGAAACCCAGCGTGCGAAGGGTCGGGAGGAGCGACATCGGCTCCCTGCCACCGTTCTCCAGCAGGAACTCCCGCAGCCGGATCGAGGCCGGGGCCGACGCCGGGACGGCGACGACCTCGCCCGTCATGTCGAGCCCGGAGCCGTCCGCCGATGCCCCCCCGACGAAGGCGGCCGCGAGCCGTATCTCCTGGAGCGCCTGGTCGGGATCCGCGGCCGTCGCCCGGGTCCTCAGGAACCGTACGGCGCCTTTCTCGAGGAAGACGGTCGACACGTTCGGTCCGTCGGTGAAGACGACGAGCCCCGTCCCGGCGAGGGCCAGGGAGGCGATCGCCGAAACGGCGAGAGCGGCGGGCTCGAGGGCGCCGATCCGGATCCCGTGGCCCAGGAATGCCGCCTCGAGCGAGGCGATCGTCTCCTCGGGCGAGGCGAGGACGAGGAGACGGGTACCGCCGTCGGGGGCCGCTCCCGCCTCGCACCAGGTGATCCGGAGCTCGGGGGCCGATTCTCCGTACAGGCGGCTCACTTTCCAGCGGAGCATCTCGGCGAGCTCCCGGGGGCGCTTCTGGGCCCCGGGCTCGACGTCGACCGTCGCAGCCTTCACGAACCGGTCGGGAATGGCGAGCGAGGCCGCCGTCACGCGGTCTTTCGGTGAAAGGAGGGACGAGAGCGCCTGTCCGAGGCCCGGCCCGGCCACGGGAAGACCCGCCGGGCCCTCTCGGAACGTCCCCGGCGGAAGGTCCCGGGAGGAGACGCTCGCCCCCCCGACCGGCCGCACGCCCCGGGCCTCGCGAGGGAGGGAGACGTGTACGAGGCGGTCCTCCGTCAGGACGAAGGCGTGAGGCGGCCGGCGAAAGGTCCAGCCCCTGCTCAGGGCGTTGCGGACGCGGGCGGCGAGGCCGTCAGTCGACAAAGGTCACCTTGTTGATCTCTTTCAGGGTCGTCTCGCCGCTGAAGACCTTCTTCAGGGCCGATTCCCGGAGGAAGGCCATCCCCTCCTCCTTGGCGGCCTTCTTGATCTCGGCCGCGGGGCGGCGGTCGAGGATGAGGCCGCGGATCCGGTCGGAGAGGTCGAGGAGCTCGGTGATCGCCATCCGGCCGTAGAAGCCGGTCCCGTTGCACTCGATGCAGCCGCGCCCCTCGTAGAAGGTCACGTCGGCGATGTCGGCCACGGTCAGGGCCGACTCGTCGAGGAGCTGCTTCGTCGGCTCCATCGGCGTCTTGCAGCGCGGGCAGATCTTCCGCACGAGGCGCTGCGCCAGGACGCAGTTGAGGGCCGAGACGAAGTTGTAGAGCTCGACCTTCATGTTCAGGAACCGGCCGAGGACGTCGACGACGTTGTTCGCGTGGACCGTCGTGAAGACGAGGTGCCCCGTGAGCGCCGCCTGGACGGCGATCTGGGCCGTCTCCTCGTCGCGGATCTCGCCGACCATGACCTTGTCGGGGTCGTGGCGGAGGATCGACCGGAGGCCCCGGGCGAACGTGAGCCCCTTCTTCTCGTTGACCGGGATCTGCGTGATGCCCCGGAGCTGGTACTCGACCGGGTCCTCGATCGTGACGATCTTGTCCTCGACGGACTGGATCTCGGAGAGGCAGGCGTAGAGCGTCGTCGTCTTGCCGGAGCCGGTCGGGCCGGTGACGAGGACCATGCCGTACGGCTCGCGGATGAACTTGCGCAGCCGCTTCATCGTCTCGGGGTCCATCCCGAGGACGTCGAGGCGGAGGTTCTTGAACTCGGCGTTCGCCGACTCCTTGTCGAGGATCCGGATGACGACGTCCTCGCCGTGGACGGTCGGCATGATCGAGACGCGGAAGTCGATCGTCCGCCCCTTGACGCGGATCTTGAAGCGCCCGTCCTGCGGGATCCGCTTCTCGGCGATGTCCAGCTCCGACATGACCTTGATGCGGCTGACGATCGTCTGGTGGTGCTTCTTGTCGATCGGCTCCATGGCCGGGTAGAGGACGCCGTCGATCCGGTACTTGATGACGACGACGTTCTCCTGCGTCTCGATGTGGATGTCGGACGCCCGCCGCTGGATCGCGTTGAAGAGGACCGAGTCGACGAGCTTGATGATCGGGCTGGCGTCGGCCGCGATCCGGTCGATCGTCAGGACCTCCTGCCCCTCCTCGTCCTCCCTCACGACCTGCATCCGGAACTCTTCGGTCGCTTCCTCGAGGACCCGCTGCGTCGACTCGGACTTCTGCAGGATCTCCTGCATCGCGGCCCGCGAGCCGACCTTCATCCGGAGGCGCCGCTTGACGAGAGCCTCGAGCTCGTCGCGCCGCACGACGTCCGTCGGGTCGGTCATCACGACCGAGAGGACCCCGTCTTCCTCGCTCTCCGGGACGAACTCGAAACGGAGCATCCACTCGAGCGGCACGCTCTTGAACAGGACCGGGTCGACCCGGAACGTCCAGAGGTCGACGAACGGGATCCCGAGCCTTCTCGCGACTTCCCGGGCTCGACTCTCCTCGGAGGCGGCGTCGAGAACGCGCGGGAAGTCGGGAACGGAAGGGACGTCGGACGCGGCTCGGCTCATCTCCAGCTAGCCCTTGATGTTGGAGAGGATCGTGAACATGGGAAGGTATACGGACAGCAGGATCGTAGCGATGACGCCCCCCATGACGATCAGGATGACCGGCTCTATCAGGTTGATGATCGCCTGGAGCTGCGATTCGATCGCCTCGTCGTAGAAGTCCGAGACGTTCGTGAGCATGTCCTCCAGGGCGCCCGTCGCCTCGCCCACCTTGATCATCTCGACGGCGAGGGAGGTGAACTGGCCCGTCTCCTCGAGGCTCCGCCAGAGCTCGGCCCCCTGCCGCACTTTCGGCACGACGGAGGCGACGGCGTCGGAGACCCTGCGGTTCCCGATGGAGCCGGTCGAGATCTCCAGGGCCGGCACGAGCGGCGTCCCCGCGCCGACGAGGGTCGCCAGGGAGCGGGCGAACTGCGAAAGCGAGAACTCGTGGAGGACGCCGCCGATGATCGGGAGCTTCAGCAGGAGGCCGTGCACGACACGGGTTCCCTGGTCGGTCCGCCGCCAGCGGTTGAAGACGAGGACGGCCGCCACGGTGCCGAGGGCGACCTCGAGAATGTGCGCCCGCATGAAGTTGGCCGTCCCGACGACGGCCACGGTCAGCGCCGGCATGTCGCCGCCGAAACCCGAGAAGAACTCCGTGAACCGGGGGATGACGTACGTCATCAGGATGATGATCAGGCCGAGGGAGAGACCGATGAGGACGGCCGGATAGACCAGCGCCCCGGTGACTTTCCGTTTCACCTGCCCGAGGATCTTCTGGTAGCCGAGGAACCGGCGGAGGACCTTCTCGACCTCCCCCGAGCGCTCCCCCGCCTTGAGCGAGGTGGCGTAGAGGCGCGGGAAGGCGTCCCCGTGGGAGAGGAACGCATCGGAGAGGGCCGTCCCGGCGACGAGCTGCTCCCTCACGTCCAGGAGAATCCTCCGAAAGTGCGGGTTCGCCTGGCGCTCCAGGAGGATGTCGAGGCCCGAGACGACCGGCAGCCCTGCCTTCAGGAGCGCGACGAGCTCCTGGTTGAAGACGAGGAACTCGTGGATCTTCACGCGGCCTTTCGGCCGGAAGGAGCCGGCCCGCGGAACGAGGCTCCCGGGCCGGAGGTCGAGGCGTCCCGGCCGGGAGGGGCGCGCCGAGAAGAGCCGGGCCCCCTGCCTCTCCAGCTCCGCGCGGACGGCCTCCTCGCTGGCGGCCTCGATCGTGCGGGTCACCATGCGCCCCTCGGAGGTCCCGACGCGGCAGACGAACTCCGGCATCAGCGAAGCCCTCCGATGCCGGGGCTGGGGCCGGCGGGTGCGGCCGACAGGACGAGGAACAGGGCGGCCGAGCCCCCCTCCTCGCGGCCGACGCCGAGGACGAACGGCTCCCGCATCTTCAGGTTGATCGAGGTCCGCGCCACGTCCCGCACCGTCTCGCGTCCCTTCTCGTCCCGCCGCACCCGGGCGAGGACCAGGCTCCGAAGCCGCACGACCTCGTCGCCGCTTCCCGCTTCGAGAAGGAAGTCGATCCTGTGGCCCCCGCCGAGGTTCCAGGAGACGACCTCTCCCTCGAGCCGATGGAGGACCACCTCGTCGAGCGTCGTGTAGTCGGAGAAGCTGAAGAGCTTTCTGAGCCGCGCCCCGACGCCGCGCAGCTGTTCGGCGATCGGGGTGGGCGCCGCCGCCGGCGAGGGGGAGTTCGTCGCACGGAGGAGGGCGACGGAGACGGCGAACGCCCGGGGGGGGACGTCGAACGACTCGACCGCCCGGGCGGCCTGCTCCACGGCCCGCCCCGCGTCCCGGACGGTGAGCGCGTTGAGCGCCGGTTGCAGGACGAGCGAACCCCGCGTCGTCAGGAGGGGGCGGACGACGAGGAACGCCTCCTCGGCCTTTCGGTGCCGGAGGGTGAAGACCCGGACGACGTCCGGCTCCGGGGAGGGGGTGGAGGCCGCGTGCGAGACCCCGGTGCCGGGCAGGAGGGCCGCGATCGCCGCCACGCGAAGGAACGACCTCATCCGAATCAGATATCCGCGTTCCGGTCGACGACGAAGACGACCGTCGGTTCGCCCGGCTTCGACGCCGGGAACTGATAGACGATCGCGCCGTCGGCGCCGAGGTTCTCGACCGCCGGAAGCGTCTCGACCCGGACGGTCCGCGCCCCGGCCGCGACCACGGCGGGGAAGGTCTCTCCCGGGGAGGGCGAGACTCCTCGCCCGCGTACGTACCAGACCCCGGCGACGGAAGCGACCAGGAGCAGGGAGGCGGCGATCCGCAGGCCGAGAACCGTACGGGACACCGAATGGCGCCGTCCCGTCCTCGCGGCTGCGGTCGCCGCGAGAACGTCCCCGACGAAACGCTCGCGCGCGTCGTCCGTCAGGACTTCGGGCGCGCTGCGCGCCGCGTCGCGGGCGAAGAGGAGAACGGGATCGCGATGGAGCGCCTCGGCCGCGCAGGCGTCGCAGGAGACGAGATGCCTGGCGAGGAGACGCTCCTCTGACGGGGAGAGGTGGTCGCCATCGCGTCTTTCGAGGAGGTCGCCCAGCCGGGAGCAGACGGAGGCGTTCACGCTCGGGCCTCCCCCGCTCCCGGGCGCGCCGCGGGGGTGTACTCGGGAAACCGGCGCCGGAGCTCCTCCCTGAGGAGACGCCGCGCCTGGAAGAGGTGGTTTCTCACGGTCGACTCCCGGCAGCCCACGATCTCGGCCACCTCGCGGCTCTCTTTCTCCTCCAGCTCCCTGAGGACGAAGACGATCCGCTGCTTCTCGGAAAGAACGGTGGCGCAGGCGTCGAAGACGCGCCGGATTTCTTCCTGGGAAAGGCGCAGGGGCGCCTCGGGCTCGGTCGCCATGAGCCCGCCCCGGACGACCCGGAAGCTCTCCGCCAGCGTCCGCGCCCGTGTCCCGCGTGCCCGGAGGGCGTCGATGGCGAGGTTTCCCGCGATCCGGAAGACCCACGTCGAGAAGGCCCAGGTCGGGTCGTAGCGCGGGAGGTTCTCCCAGACGCGCAGGAAGGTGAGCTGCGCGACGTCGCGGGCATCTTCGGTGTTGCCGAGCATCCGGCGAAGAAACGCCACGACGGAGTCGGTGCGGCCGCGAACGAGCTCGGCAAATGCATCCTCGTCGCCCGCTTTCGCCAGCTCGGCGAGGCGCCGTTCGTCCCTGGGCTCGATCGTCGTCCCCTCCCGCGGCGCCCGCCGGGCGTGAACCAGTTGCAAAGCCATGCCGAGTGGTTCTACGGCTCCCCGCCCGGCGTCGTCTATCGTCCTTGCCCGGACACCTGATCCGCCGGCCGTGGCCGTCCCGCGACTATAATGCCGCCTCTCGGATGGGAATCGTAACTTCCTCCAGGAAGGCTGGTTGAGAGAATCGCCCGGGCCACGGGGAGGTTCCGGCCTTCCGGCGCTGATTGCCCGCCGCCTTCTCCCGCAGCGTGGGCTGGCGAAGGCCGACGTCTGGGTCCAGGGGGTCTCGGTCGGCGAGATCGAGCTTGCCCACACGCTCGTCCAGGCGCTGCGGGCCGAGCGGCCGGACCTGTCGCTTCTCGTCACATCGTCGACGCCCGCCGGGGTCGGTCTGCTCGGGCGGAGGTTCCGGGACCTTTCCCCTCCGGCGCGACTCCAACCGTTCCCCCTCGACCTGCCCCTGTCCGTCCGGCGCCTCCTCGATTCGGCCGGGCCGCGGCTCCTCGTCCTCGTGGAGACGGAGCTCTGGCCGGTTCTCCTGCGTGCGGCCGGGCGGCGCGGCCTGCCCGTCCTCGTCGCAAACGGACGCCTCTCCGAACGTTCGGTCCGACGCCTGCGCGCCGCGCGACGCCTCTTCCGCGCTCCGCTCGAGGCCCTCTCCGCGGTGGCGGCCCGGACGCCCGAGGACGCCGCGCGCTTCGCGTCGATCGGCGTCCCGCAATCCCGGATCCAGGTCGCCGGAGACATGAAGTTCGATCGCCCGCTACCGCCCGAGCCTGCGTTCGCGGCACAGGTCCGAACGCTCGCCGCCGGCCGGCCGGTCCTGATCGCCGGATCGATTGCCGAGGAGGAGCTCGATCTCGTCCTCTCTCTCCCCCGCGCCCTCGCGAACACGGGAGTCGCCCCGTTCCTCCTCCTCGCTCCCCGCCGGCCCGAGACGTGGGACGAGGCGGCGCGCCGGGCCCGCGCGGCGGGCCTGAGCGTCGTCCGGCGGTCGACGGCGGGCGGGTCCGGCCCGGCCGACGTCTTTCTCCTCGACACGATCGGAGAGCTCGCCTCGGCCTACAGGCTCGGAGACGTCGCCCTCCTCGGCGGGACGTTCGGGACCCGGGGCGGGCACAACGTTCTCGAGCCCCTCCTGGCCGGGCTCCCCGTCGTTCTCGGTCCTTCGACCTCCAGCATTCGCCGCACGGTGGAGGCGGCCGGCGAAGCGGCCTTCCCGGTCGGGAACGCCGGGGAGGCATCGGTGGCGCTCGCGCGCCTCCTCGCCGACCCTGCCGCTCGCGCTGCGGCCCGCTCGGCGGCAGACGCCCTGTTCGCGCGGCACCGAGGGGCCACGGAACGGACGGCCCGGCTCGCGCTGGATCTCCTCGACGGCCGGAGGGTCGCAGGGGACCCGGCGTGAACAGCCTCCTCCTTCCCCTCTCGCACGTCTACGGCGCCGGTGTTGCCCTTCGCCTTGCGCTCTACGAGCGCGGCGTCTTCGGCGTGAGACACGCCGCCCGCCCGGTCGTATCCGTCGGCAACATCGCGTCGGGCGGGACCGGGAAGACGCCGTTCGTCCGCTGGCTCGCAGGCGAGCTCCTCCGGCGCGGCCGCCACCCGTCGATCCTCACGCGGGGCTACGGCCGCACGAGCCGCGGGACCGTCGTCGTCTCCGACGGGCGGGGAACGCTCGCGACGGTCGCCGCGTCCGGGGACGAACCGGCGCTGCTGGCCCGCGCGCTTCCTTCCGTCCCGATCGTCGCCGATGCCCGACGGGCGCTCGCGGCCTCCCGCGCCGAGACGCTCGAGGCGCCCGTGGACGTCCACCTCCTCGACGACGGCTTCTCCCACGTCGGCCTCGCCCGGGAGGTCGACATCGTCCTTCTCGACGCGACGGCGCCCGACGCCGGGGGCGCCCTCCTGCCGGCCGGCCTCCTGCGCGAACCGCTGGCGTCCCTGGCGCGAGCCGACCTGATCGTCGTCACGAAGACCGAGCAGGCCGACCCGGCCGCCGCGCTGGAGCTCGCCCGCCGCTACGCTCCCGGCATCCCCGTCTTCCATGCCCGGACGGTGCTCCTCGGCATCCGCGACCGCGAAGGGAGGAGCGTCGACCCGGCGGACCTCCCCGCCGGGACGACGGTGGCCGTCGCCGGAATCGCCCGCCCCGGCTCGTTCCGTGCGACGCTCGACGCGGCCGGAGTCCTGCCGGCGGAATTCCTCGCGTTTCGCGACCACGAGCCCTACGGTCCCACCACGGTCGGCCGGATCGAACGGACTCTCGAGGAGACGGGAGCGACCGCCGTCGTGACGACGGAGAAGGACGCCGTGAAGCTCGACACCTCGCTCGGGGCACCGGTCTTCCGCCTGGCCGTCGAGGCGCGCGTCGTCGAGCCCTCGTTCCTGCCGGAAGTCCTGTCCGTCCTTTCGAGGAGACCCTCGTAGCCGTGGCAGGGACGCGAAGCCCTCTGCGGAACCGGGTCGAGCTGGCGGCCTACCTCGTCCTCAGGAGCCTGTTCCGGATCCTCCCTCTCCGCCTCGCCGACGGTCTCGGCCGGAGCGTCGGCCTCCTCTACCGGCTCCTCGACCGCCGCCGCCGCCAGCTCGTCGCCCGGAACCTCGCGCTCGCCTTCCCCGAGAAGTCCCCCGCCGAGGTCGACCGGCTGGCCCGAGCGGTCTTCGCCCACTTCGGCGGCCTGGCCGCCGACCTCTTCCGCTCGGAAACCGAGCCGGTCGAGCGACTTCTCTCCCGGATCGAGATCGTCGGCCTCGAGCACGCCCGCGCGGCCGCTGCCTCGGGGCGGGGAGTGTTCTTCTCCACGCCTCACCTCGGGAACTGGGAGTGGGCCGCGCTCGCGACGGGCGCCCAGGGCTTCCCCGTGACGATCGTCGCCCGCCCGCTCGACAACCCCCTCCTCGACGCTCGCCTGACGGCGATGCGCGAAAAGACGGGATGCCGCATCGTGAGCAGGCGGGACGCGGCGCGGACGCTCCTGAAGACGCTCCGCGGCGGCGGAATGGTCGGTATCCTGGCCGATCAGCGCGCCCGCCCGCCCGACGGGATCGTCGTCCCGTTCTTTGGTCGTCCGGCCCTGACGACGACTTCGATCGCGCGACTCGCCGGAAAGACAGGGGCGCTCTTTCTCCCCGTCGTCTGCCTGCGCATCGGCCCCGGGCGCTATCGCCTCGTCTACTCCGAGCCGCTCGACGTGACGGCCCTCCCGGTGGAGGAGCGCGGGATGGAGCAGCTCACCGCCCTCGTCACGACTCTCGTCGAAAGCCAGGTGCGGGCCGCGCCGGAGCAGTGGCTCTGGCTCCACGACCGCTGGCGCAGCTGATTCCACAGGACCCATGAACTGAAGAACCCCGGCCTCTCGGCCGGGGTTCCTGAAGCTCGGGCTGTAATTGTGCGTCTACTTCCTGCTCTCCTCCGGAGCCGGTGGGGGGCCGTTCTGGCACGCACCGGCTGACCTACCCCATTCAACCTTCCTGCCAACCCACCGACAGGCTCGGAAGCCGCATCCCAAAGCTCTGCGCCAGATAGATTTACACCTGAAGAGACGGACGGCCGAAGGGGCACGAACCCTGACAGGCCACCCCATTCCGTGCACCCCGGCTGCCCCGAATACCGCGACGAGCGGCGGACCGACTGCGACCGGCTAGCCGAGCTCGATGGTCCAGTACGCCACGTCGAGGAAGTTCCGCCAGGCCGGGTGGATCCGGCTCGGCGCGAGAAGCCCGAGAGGAGAGGCCCTGGGCCTGGCCGGGAGCCGGCGAAGAGCCATGCCGGCCTCGTCCGGGAGGCGGTTCCCTTTTCTCACGTTGCACTTCAGGCAGGCGCAGACGACGTTCTCCCAGGACGAGATGCCGCCCCGGGAGAGAGGGACGACGTGGTCGAGTGAAAGCTCCGACGTCGGGAAGCGCTTCCCGCAGTACTGGCACCGCGTGCCGTCGCGAACGTAGATGTTGTGACGGGAGAACTTGACGTCGTACCGGGGCGAACGATCGCAGGAGAGGAGCTGGATGACGCGCGGGATCCTGAGGACCGTTCGGGGGGTCCGGACGACGTCGACGTCCTCGGGCTGGAGGGGGATGTCGCACCACTCCTCCCACCCGTACGTCGTGAAATCGGGCAGGACGGCCCTCACGTGCCCCTTGTAGAAAAGGGTGAACCCGCGTCTCGCGTCCGTGAGGGCGAGGGCGGCGAACGACCGGTTCAGGACGAGGACCGGCGCGTCGAGCACCATGACGAGGAGAGAATAGCGAAACGACGATGAAGTTTCTTCTCGTACGGCTCTCCTCCTTCGGCGACGTCGTCTTCACTCTTCCGCTCGCGAAAGCGCTGCGAGGAGAAGGAGACCGCCTCGCCTGGGCGGTGGAGGGGCCGCTCGCCGAGCTCGTCGAGGGAGCGCCGTACGTGGACGACGTCCTCGTCGCGACGACACGCGCGTGGAGAAGGCGCCCCTTTTCCGAGGCGACACGGGCGGAGCTGCGGACCTTCCTCCGGGCGCTGGGCGCGTTCGAGCCCGACCTCGTCGTCGACGCGCAGGGGCTCCTGAAGTCCGCCTGGATCACGCTTGCCGCACGCGCCCGGAGAAAGGTCGGCTTCGGTTTCCGGACGGCGACCGAGAGGGTGAACGCGCTCGTCACCCACGAGCGGGTCGACGTCCCTCCGGAAACGCACGTCGTCGACCGGGGCCTCGCCCTGGCAGAGCACGTTCTCGGCAGGACCGGCTTCCCGAGGACTCCCGACGTCTCGCACCTCGTCGCGCGGCCAGCGCCGGAAGTGGACGACTGGGTGGCCGCTCGTCCCGCCCGACCCTTCGCGATTCTCCAGCCCTTCTCCTCGCGGGAAACGAAGGAATGGGACGCCGGAGAGACCGCGGCCTTCTGCCGCGCCCTCGCGGCGAAGGGGCTCGACCCGGTCCTTCGCTGGGGACCCGGAGAGCGTGAACGCGCCGCCCGGATCGTCGCGGATTCGGGCGGGACGGCCTCCCTGGCGCCTCCGAGCCCGCCCGCGGCCTCGGCCCGCCTCGCTGCGCGCGCCGCGCTCTTCGTCGGCGCCGACACGGGCCCTACCCACCTCGCCGCCGCCGCCGGGACCCCGACGGTGGCGCTCTACGGCCCGACCGACCCGGCGCGATTCGGCCCCGTCGGACCGCGCGTCCGAATCCTGCGTGACGGGACCGGGGCCTACAATGCCGGGGTGCCCGGCCTTCCCGGCCTGACTGCTGATGTCGTCCTCGAAGCCTCCCTCGCGCTCCTCGACGAGCGGGCGGACGCCCCGGCAGGGGCGTAGGACGGCCTCTGCCCTCCTCGCTCTCGTCCTCGCCGGGCCGCTCGCCGCGTCCGTCACGGCGAACGTCCTGCCGAACCTCGGCAGGGAGGAGCTTCCGAAGGACGAGATTGCCACCGTCCCGTTCAGTGTCGGGGAGACCCTCGTCTACACCATTTCCTGGCTGAAGATCGAGGGAGGGGAGATGACGCTCGCCACGACGCGGGAGGCGAGCCCGGACGGCGTTCCCGTCCATCGCATCAGCCTCTCGGCCGTCTCGAACGACTACGTCTCGCGGTTCTACCCGGTCGACACGCGCTACGCGACCTGGGTCGACGCCCGGGACTTCTCCCCCGTGCGATTCGAGAAACACGCGCGGGAAGGGCGTTACGTGTCCGACGAGGTCGAGGAATTCGACCTGGCCCGCCGCGTCGCCGTCTGGCGGACCGCGAAGGGCATCCGGGGAACCGGACCGATCCCCGAACGCTTCCAGGACGTGATTTCCTCCTTCTACTTCATGCGGACGGTGCCGCTCGTCCCGGGGCAGGAGACGCGCATCGATCTCTACTCGCGCGGCAAGATCTACCGCCTCGTGGTGGCCGTCCTGGGCCGGGAGAAGGTGGAGACGGAGCTCGGCGTCTTCGACGCCCTGAAGGTCCAGCCCCGGATGCACGACCCGGCAACGGCGTCGAGCGTCGACCGGAACAAGGGAAAGCTGTTTCTCTGGTTCAGCGACGACGCCCGCCGGCTTCCGGTCATGGCCCGGACGATCCTCCCGATCGGTTCGGTCACGGCCCGCCTCAGCCGCGTCACCGGCGAAGCGTCCGCCCCGCCCCCGCCCCCCCCGGTCCCGGCTCCGCCCGCCCGCTGAGACGGGGGTCCGCCGGCAGGCGGGCGAACGACTATCATTGCGCCCATGGCGGTCAAGCTCGGAGAACTTCTCCTGAAGGCGAAGCTCATCAACGGCGAGCAGCTGACGGCGGCGCTCAAGCAGCAGAAGGAATCGGGGGTGAAGCTGGGCGAGACGCTCGTGCGCCTCGGCTTCGTCACCGAAGACGACATCACGGAGACGCTCTCGGCGCAGTTCGGCGTCCCGTCGATCAACCTGACGCACTTCGAGATCGACCCGAACGTCCTGAAGCTGGTCCCCGCGGACGTGGCGCGCAAGTACAACATCCTGCCGGTCAACAAGACGGGCGCCACGCTGACCATCGCGATGGCCGACCCGACGAACGTCTTCGCGATGGACGACCTGAAGTTCATGACCGGCTACAACGTCGAGCCGGTCGTCGCTTCCGAGATCGCCCTCCAGCACGCGATCGACAGGAACTACGGCGCCTCGCACGCCCTCGAGCTGAAGAAGGTCATGGAGGAGATGTCGGCCGTCGACGCCTCCGACACCTCGCTCGAGGTCGTGGACGAGGAAGAGCAGGACGCCATCGACCTCGAGAAGCTCGTCGAGGAAGGCGAAGAGGCTCCCGTCGTCCGGCTCGTCAACATCATCCTGACGGACGCCATCAAGCGCGGCGCCTCCGACATCCACATCGAGCCCTACGAGAAGGAGTACCGCGTCCGCTACCGGGTGGACGGCCAGCTGGCGGAGGTGATGAACCCTCCGAGCAAGCTCAAGGAAGCGATCGCCTCGCGCATCAAGATCCTCGCCAAGCTCGACATCGCCGAGAAGCGCCTCCCGCAGGACGGGCGCATCAAGATCAAGATGAAGCTCGCCGGGAAGGTGAAGGAGCTCGACTACCGCGTCAGCGTCCTGCCGACCCTCTTCGGCGAGAAGATCGTCTGCCGTCTCCTCGACAAGGACAACCTGATGCTCGACATGACGAAGCTGGGCTTCGAGCGGTCGAGCCTCCAGAAGTTCGAGAAGGCGATCCTCCGCCCGTGGGGAATGGTCCTGGTGACCGGGCCGACGGGGTCGGGGAAGACGAACACCCTCTACTCCGCCCTCTCGCGGATCAACACGCCCGACACGAACATCATGACGGCCGAGGACCCGGTCGAGTTCAACCTGCCCGGCATCAACCAGGTGCAGATGAAGGACTCGATCGGCCTGAACTTCGCGGCGGCCCTCCGCTCCTTCCTGCGGCAGGACCCGAACATCATCCTCGTCGGCGAGATCCGGGACTTCGAGACGGCCGAGATCGCCGTCAAGGCCTCCCTGACCGGCCACCTCGTCCTCTCCACCCTCCACACGAACGACGCCCCCTCGACGATCAACCGGCTCATGAACATGGGCATCGAGCCGTACCTCGTCGCCACGTCGGTCGTCCTCATCGCCGCCCAGCGGCTGATCCGCCGCGTCTGCGCCAACTGCAAGGTCCCGACCGACGTTCCGCCCCAGGTCCTGATCCAGCTCGGCTTCACCCCGGAGGAGTCGAAGACGGTCCAGGTCATGAAGGGGAAGGGGTGCGAGCGCTGCAACGGCAGCGGCCTGAAGGGGCGCGTCGCCCTCGTCGAGGTCCTGGAGATCTCGGAGGAGATCAAGGAGATGATCCTCTCCGGCTCCTCGTCCCTGGAGATCAAGCGGAAGGGGGTCGAGGAGGGAATGGTCACCCTCCGCGGCTCCGGCCTGGCGAAGATCAAGGACGGCCTGACGACGATCGAGGAAGTCGTCCGCGAAACGGTCCTGTGAATTGAGGGGAACCCTCGTCCGGGTTCCCCGGCGCCCCCCGGAAGGGTGGAGCCGGCACCCGCTGGGGTATGATTCGGGACAGCTTCGTCACAGGGGGACCCGATGGCAGTCACGCTGCACCAGCTTCTGAAGACTCTCGTCGAGCGCGGCGGCTCCGACCTCCACATCACGACGAATTCTCCGCCGATGGTCCGGGTCCACGGCGATATCCAGCCGCTCGACTACCCCCCGCTGACCGTCCCGGAGACGAAGCAGCTCTGCTACTCGATCCTGACCGACGTCCAGAAGCACCGGTTCGAGGAGAACCTCGAGCTCGACCTCTCCTTCGGGGTCAAGGGCCTCGCGCGGTTCCGCGGCAACGTCTTCATGCAGCGCGGCGCCGTCTCGGCCGTCTTCCGGCAGATCCCCTACGAGATCCTCGGCTTCAAGGAGCTCGGCGTCCCGACCGTCGTCGAGGGGCTCTGCAACCGGCCCCGCGGCCTCGTCCTCGTGACCGGGCCCACCGGCTCCGGCAAGTCGACGACCCTCGCGACGATGGTCGACAAGGTCAACCGCGAGCAGGCCAAGCACATCGTCACGATCGAGGACCCGATCGAGTTCCTCCACACCCACAAGCGCTGCATCGTCAACCAGCGCGAGCTGCACGCCGACACGCACTCGTTCCCGAACGCGCTCCGCGCGGTCCTCCGCGAAGACCCCGACGTCGTCCTCGTCGGCGAGATGCGCGACCTCGAGACGATGGAGGCCGCCCTCCGGATCGCCGAGACGGGCCACCTCACGTTCGCCACGCTCCACACGAACAGCGCCGTCCAGACGATGAACCGGATCATCGACGCCTTCCCCGCCAGCCAGCAGTCGCAGGTCCGGGCGCAGCTCTCCTTCGTCCTGGAGGGAATCCTCTGTCAGACGCTGCTGCCGAAGTCGTCGGGGAAGGGGCGGTGCCTCGCGATGGAGATCCTCATCCCGACCCCCGCGATCCGGAACCTCATCCGCGAGGACAAGCTCCACCAGATCTACTCGATGATGCAGACCGGGCAGAACAAGTACGGGATGCAGACGTTCAACCAGGCGCTCGCAACGCTCGTCCACCGCCGTGTCATCTCGCAGGAGCTCGCGATATCGACGTCTTCCCTGCCGGACGAGCTTTCCGAGATGATCGCCCGCGGCGTGGGCATCGTGGGACAGCCGCCGCCGGCGGCATCGGCAGCCGGCGCCGCCACCAGGCGCCCCTGACGCTCACCGGAAGGAAGAAAGATGGCCCAGTTCGTCTGGAAGGGGAAGACCCGTCAGGGAGTCATGACCGGAGGGGTCCTGACGGCCGACTCGAAAGACCTCGTCATCGCCGACCTGAGGAGGCGGTCCATCGAGGTCGCGTCCGTCAAGGAGCGCGGCAAGGAATTCGCCGTCCCGAAGTTCGGCGCGGGAAAGGTCTCTGCCAAGAGGCTCGCCATCTTCACGCGGCAGTTCTCCGTCATGATCGACGCGGGCCTTCCCCTCGTGCAGTGCCTCGAGATCCTCGGGACGCAGCAGGACGACAAGGCGTTCCAGCGGATCATCCTCGCCGTCCGGCAGGACGTGGAGTCGGGCTCCTCGCTGGCCGATTCGCTCCGGAAGCACCCGCGCGCCTTCGACGACCTCTTCGTCAACATGATCGCCGCCGGCGAGGCGGGCGGCATCCTGGACACCATCCTGCGCCGGCTCTCGACCTACATCGAGAAGGCGGTCAAGCTGA
>CALBDV010000828.1 GCA_937927565.1 uncultured Holophagales bacterium | reverse complement strand
AGGATCTCGACGGCGTGGCGGAAGCTGACACCCTCGGCCTTCATCACCCAGTCGATCGGCGAGCCGCCCGTCTGGCACGCGCCCAGGCAGTGCCAGAGATTCTTGGCCGGAGTGAGGACCAGAGAAGGTTCATGGTCATCGTGAAATGGACATCGGCCGATGAGGTCAGCGCCGTGGCGCCGAAGCTCGACGCCCTTCGCTTCAGCGAGGCGCTCGAGCCGGACCTCTTCACGGATTCGCCGGAGCAGCTCGTCGGGGATGCGCGCCATCGGTCACCTCCGCCACGTCGAAGCCCCGTTTCCCGGAGGGGCTGTCAAGGGGTTCGAAGCCATATCACTGTAATGCTAGTTTATGAATAGCGCAATCGTGATATCTTCTGCTGCAATCGATAGCGGGAGAAGCCGGTCCGAAAAACCGGCTCGACACTCCCTCCATGGAGAGGCAGAAGAGATCGGGACGGAGCACTCTCATGAAGGACTTCGCGACTCGGCTCCGAGCCCTTCGGCGTGCAAGAGGGCTCTCACAGCGCCAGCTCGCAGAGCTGGTCGGCTGCGAGACGATGCTGATCTCCCGCTACGAGCGCGGGACCGGCCTGCCGAAGATGGACACCCTCATCGCTGTGGCCCACTCCCTTCAGGTCAGCCTCGACGAGGTGGCCACCGGCCAGAGGCCCGGCGACACCCCTGAAGCGCCTATCCGTAACGTGCTACTTCTCGAGCGCTTCCGTGACCTGGAAACGCTGCCGCGCGATGACCAGGCCGTCGCCCTCAAGCTCCTCGACGCCCTCATCGCCGCCCGCTCCGCCGAGTCCGCCCTCGCTCGAGCACGACGCACCGCTTGAAGCCGTGGTGCTCTCGACCTCTCGCGAGCTTCTCGAGCTCCTTCTGGAAGACGGCACGCTCTCGCTCGACGAGCTGACGGCGTTCGTGACGAAGGTCCCCGAGGAGGACCTTCTCGTCGAGTACAAGGACGGGCTCCTTCTCGAGAATCCCAAGGGCGCGAAACTGGCCCTTCGTGCGGCAGTGAGCGGCCTCGCAAATGCCGAGGGCGGCGTACTGGTCCTCGGATTCGACGAGCACCGTACGGAAGAGAAGGGACTTCCCGCACGGCGGCTTTCGCCGTGCATCGATCGGATGGGAGCCGACCCTCTCGAAACGTGGGCCGCGAAGGCACTGGCCGACATGGCCGGCTTCCTGTCGCCGCCGCCCCGCTTCCGATCCATTACAGCCGGCCCGGGTCGGTGCGTGCTTCTTGTCGCTGTGGCCCGAGCCCCGCAGCTCGTTCCTTGCTTCGAGGCCGGGGGCACGAAGTACTACCTCCGCTTCCACGACGCCACGCGCGAGGTACCGGCCTATCTCATCTCGGACCTGGTCCTGGGCCGACGACAGCATCCCATCCTCATCCCGCAGGTCGAGAAGGTGGAGTTGGCGTTTGAGCCCTATGCGTCGGGCGTTTCCTACAACGCCACAGCGACGTTCTCCCTTTCCGTGGAAAACGCGTCGTTCGTGGCCGCACACGACGTCGAGGTCGGCCTCGTGGCCTGGGTGATACCGGACGAGCCCGGGTCACCGCCCCTGCCCGGAGTGCTCGACTTCCTCGGCTCGCACCTCCGCCAGCATCTGGCCCTCGAAGAGCCGACCGCTCGCGAGGCGTGGACCTGGAAGATCCGGCATGTCACGACCCGCTACGGCCAGAAGCGTGAGATCGGCCCGTTCGACGTCGCACGTTACGGGGCCCTCGGCCCATTCCGGCTTCCCGTGTGGCGATTTGCCGCCCTGCCCTCGGAGCACGCCACGAAGCCACGCGAGGATCGCTTCTTCGCCGCCTTCTACGTTCTTCCCGCCGGATCCCCCCCGACGTGGTTCCAGCTGACTCTCGACCTCTCGGCCGTGCCGAAAGCTCCCCGAAACGACAAGCTCTGCCTGGATGCCGCTGCTCGGAAGATCGAGAGAGTGGCCACGGGCCGGCCGCGGGTCACGTGGGAGTGGCCCCCGGTCCTGCGCACACCAGCCTGAAAGCTCACTGTCAGGCTTCGTTGCTCTCGTCCTCTTCAAGGAAACTGAAGGGCGGATCCTCTGACCTACCCAGGCGCCGTCTCCGAAGAGAGCGCTGAAATGATCGAAGCACAACCCTCTCGGCCTCGCCAAGGGCCTCAGGCTGCACGCCAGCCATGCCACGGTCGATCGCCTCCGGATCGGCGAATTGTTCGAGCCTCTTCAGGCTCAGGTAGTCATGGCGGCGGGTGACGCCACCTGACGAAAAGCCACGCTGGACGAGGCCCGCCAGCAGCTTCAAAGTTCCAGCTGGCGTGCCGATGAGTTCGTCGACCCAAGTACGGACGCTTGCTTGGTTGTCGCCCCATTCGGCCCAGTAATAAAGAAGCGACCCGAGATGTGGGTTGTCAGCGAGTTCGCCAGTCGCAGCCCCCGCGACCTTCCCTGCACAGATCCGCTGAAACTCCTTCAAGCGCGCCGGGCGGACTAACCGGGATCGCCCCTCACCGTCGGATGCCGGATCTCGTTGAGCCTCCAAGCCTACTAACATGCACGGAAGGTAGAGCCCCTTCGTCTCCTGGATCGCCTCCCTGAGGATCGCCTCCCGATGCTCTTCATCCTCCTCGCGGCGCAGATACCAGTACACGACCCTTGCCGCGTGCATATTTGGCTCCATCTCAAACATCTGCTCGCGGTGAAGCGGTAGTTCGTCCCCGATGTCAAAGAGAGCCGTCACGAATGCCTGTGCGTGCTGGAGATCCAGCGTTTCCTTGAGCGCTTCAAGGCGCTCGACCAGTGCGACCATGAGCCCCTGCTGGTGCAACCGCCGAAACTCTCCGTAGAGCTCTCCCCTGTCCCCCAGCCGCCCGATGACACGCTCGAGATGCTGCTGCGAGATCTCCCCTTCTGGGACCGTGAGCTGGAAGTAACGATCGAATAGCTTTCCGCTGCAGGCACGAAGCTCCCGCTCCGCCTGCTCGCCCGGGCTCCCGAAGGTACCGAGCGACGGGTACAGGATCTTGAGCAGCTCGGAGGCCTGTTCGCGCCGACGTCTGTCGTCGAGGGACACCAGCTCGTCAAGGGTGCGCTGGGCTTCCTTCTTCCTGGCGTCAGCGCGATCACCGAGGCTGCTACCCACACCCGTCAAGATGGACTTGTGGGCCGGGAGGGCCGCGTAGATGTCCGGCTCGAAGACGCGAAGCACTTCGAGCCCGATGAGGTCGACGATATTGACCTCGAAGCCTTCGTTCCCGAGGAAGAGCCCCACATGGAATCTCAGGCTCACGAGAAATCGACGGACGTCCCGGACCGTCCGGAAGTACGGTTCGATCTTCCAGAACACACCCTGCCAGGCGTCCTTACGAAACGTCTTCTCGACTCGCGCGTCCGCCAGGACCTCGTTGAGCCCCTCAAAGAGGAGTTCGTTCAGCTGCCGGCGCGAGGCCTTCGGAAGATCAAAGGGCGCCTGCACGATCTTCGCCAGAAAGTCTCGCCCCGAGACGACCGTGTCCGCCTCCAAGGCCTTCTCCACGATGTCCCGCTGAAACAGGAGGACGTAGACGAGCTTCGGCAGGTCACCGTTCACTTTCACGAGACGGAAGAGCAGGCGGATCTCCGAAGCTGATAGGCGATCGATATCGTCGATGAAGACGAGGACGTTCCGTCCGGCCTCACGGAGAAGCCCCGTGATCTCGGACTTCAGCTGCGCCACGCCCCTCCGTGGCTGATCGAAGTGCTCGGAAGCCCTCTCTGCGGCGTCTCCCAGGTCCCTCAGCTGCGTCTGCACCTGCTCTGCGGTGACTGCCGCGGCCTGGCCCATGAGGAGAGCTTCAGGGCCAGCCGCCCCTGCGATGGCTGCGACCCCACCCGTCAGGCCAAGGAAAGCCTTCATGGCTCCGGACATTCCACCGACAAATCGCAATGTGCGCCCGAGCCGCTTGAAGGAGCTCTCTAGCTGCTTCGCCCGTTCCGACTCGTCGGTTCGCCCGAGCGCCTCGCCAAGCTCGACGAAGAACGCCTCGGCAAGCTGATCCTGGCCGGAAAACTCCCAGGCGTTGAAGTCGACAACGAATGGTGATTCCGCCTTCGGATAACCGGCCAGTGCTTCCCGGACAAGGTTCTTCACCGAAGTCTTGCCCGCACCCCACGGACCACAAACGCCCACGACGAGGCTGTCATCTCCCCGCCAGTTCCGGATGGCCCTCGCCAGCGCCGCGGCGTATGTCGCTCGCCCGAGCCGATCGTCCGCGCGCGTCGCAATCGGCCTATCCGCAGAAAGAAGGAGACCTGTATCTCGCTTTTCGGCTTCGTTCACTTGCCGAATGATGCACCGATAGCCGAAACGCCCGCCACGTTTCGAGACTGATATATGCGACTACTCAAGTGCGCACGGGTGAAGACCGAGGGAGGGCACCGGAGACCCACGACCGCCCCCGGCGGCTCCGGCGGAAGGGGCGATCGAGCCGCCGTTCTTCACGGCGCGCGCCGGGCGGGGCCCCAATTTCCCCTGCCCGTCACGCGCCGTGAATCCCTTCCGCGCCGCGTCCCTCCGGCCGAGGGCGGCCTCCGCGCCGCGTCGCGTAAGGGCCGCTGGGGCCGAATACGCATTCGGCCCCACGGAGCAGCTTCAAGCTCGCGGCCCCTGGCCGCGAGGGGCGCCCCTCCCGCCTCCGGGGCCGGCGTTGCCGGCCCTGCCGTCGAACGAATTCGACGGTCACCGCCGGGGTCGCAAGGTGCGCGCGGCCTACGAAAGCTGAGCTTCCGCTTCACGGCCGCGCGTGCAGCTAAAGGCCCGTCACGAGGGCTGCGAGCCCGGGCGCACCAAGCCCCTGCGCGTTCCTTGCTCGGGCCTTGGCGCGCCCGCGCAGCCCTCGCGCCAGGCATCCCTTCAAAGGCGGCGCCTGCCGGCGCGGCGCTCCATGCCCTGGCAGTGCGGCCGCTCGGCCGCGCTGCGGTCCTCTCGCGCGGGCCGCAGGCCCGCGCTCGGGCACCTTCGCGCGCGCAGCCTCCCGCCAGGGCG
>CALBDV010000827.1 GCA_937927565.1 uncultured Holophagales bacterium | reverse complement strand
GGCCTTTGAGTCCTACGCTGGCGCCTGGAAGGCGCGGGCCGCGAGCTGACGACCGGCGGGGCTCAGGGAAGGAAACGTTCCGAGAGGCGCGCGGGGAGGCGAGGGCAGGTGCCCTTTGGCCGGGCGAAGATCCGGCCACGGATGCGTGCCACGAGGGAGTAGGTGACGTCGCGCAGGGGTCTCGGGACGAGTGCCAGGCAGCGAGCGAGGCCTCGCCACGCTCCGCCGAGACGCCCGAGCGCGTGCAGGACGGCGTCGGAGCGGAGGAGGAGCCGGCCGTCGGCGGTGCGCACGACGACCGTGCCGGCCGGGAATGGGGCCGCCGTCGTCTCCGCGAGCCGGGCCGCAGCCGTTTCGCCCCCGAGCGACGCGAAGACGAACCGGGTCCCGTCCCGGTCGCGTCGGGCCAGGAACCCGACGCTGCGGTGGCAGAGGCCGCAGCCGCCGTCGTAGAGGACGAGATCGGTCACGCGGGGAGTGTGGGGCAGGAGAGGCCGTCGGAAGAAGGGACGAGAACGTTTCTGGCGGCTGCTCGGTCCCCTGCTCGGCGTACGCTCTTCGAGGTAGGGGGGCGTCGCGGTACGGACGGACTCGAGGGCGACATAATTCGGGAGCAGTCGCTGCAGCGTTGGTTTCCTCCTCCGAGGCCGCCCTCGCGCGGGTGGGTGCAGTCGACCTCTGCTTTCCCGCGAGCATGGTCCGTCGTTTGCATCAAAGCGGGGAGGGCGGTTGGAGCGAGAGCCGCGGAGACTGCGTCGTCACCACTGGTAGGGCACCCGTGGCGACAGTGTTTGAGGGAGTGGTCCAACGATGCTATTCAACTCCGATGCCCGTGGTGACGGATGCTCGCGGACGACTGCGGGCCCGGGTCTCACCCGATTCCTCGCCGGCTTTGCTCTTGCTTTCGCCGTCGCCGGCTGCGGCCCGTCGAGCTCTCTGGCTGGCCCCGCTGGCGGCGACGGGGAGAGCCCCGGCAAGGCGGAGAAAACGAGGACCGTCGTCTCGAAGTCCGGCTACGACGTGACCCCCCTGTCGAAGGAGGAGGTCGCCCGCCTCGCGAAGAAGCTCGACCCGAATTCTTACCGGGTCACGCAGCATGCGGGGACGGAGCCCGCGTTCTGCGGGAACCTCCTCGACAATAAGACGGACGGCGTCTACGCCTGCGTCGTCTGCGGGCTCCCCCTCTTCACGAGCGATCACAAGTTCAACTCGGGAACGGGCTGGCCGAGCTTCACCAGGGAGATCGACCCGGCCCACGTCTCACGGAAGACGGACGCGAGCCACGACATGGAGCGGGTCGAGATCAACTGCGCCCGCTGCGGCGCGCACCTCGGCCACGTCTTCACGGACGGCCCGGCCCCGACGGGGGAGCGGCACTGCCTGAACTCGGCGTCGATGAAGTTCCTGGAGAAGGGGGCGCCCGTCCCGGCCGAGAGCCAGCCGGTGAAGCTCGAGACGGCTTACTTCGCCGCCGGGTGCTTCTGGGGGGTCGAGCACTGGTTCGAGAGGGGGCCGGGCGTCCTCGACGCGGTGAGCGGCTACATGCAGGGAAGCGCCGGCAAGCCGACGTACGAGGAGGTCTCCTCCGGCCGGACGGGGCACGCGGAGACGGTCAAGGTCGTCTACGACGCGAACCGGATCACTTACCGGCGGCTCGTCGAGGCCTTCTTCGCGATGCACGACCCGACCCAGCGGGACCGGCAGGGGCCCGACGTCGGGACGCAGTACCGCTCAGGGATCTGGACCGCGGACGGACAGCAGAGGAAGGTCGCCGAGGCCGTGATCCGCGAGCTGGCGGACCGGAAGGCGTACGGCGAGAAGCCGATCGTGACGGCCGTCGAGCCGTCGAAGGAGTTCTGGCCCGCGGAGGAGTACCACCAGGAGTACATCGCGCGGACGGGCGCGTTCTGCCACGTGAAGAACCCTTGGTAGAAGGGAAGCGGCTTCCCGGGCGGCGACCACGAATCGGAGGCGCCCGGGAGTCGCTGCGGTCGCGTGGACTTACGCGCGCCCGACTCGTCGTCGTACAGTCGCCTCGTGGGTCACCAGCCGCCTCCCCCCGGGAGCATCCCCGAGCCGAGCCCAGCCGGCCGCGGCGAGAGGCCTCTCTACGGCCTCGACGAGACGCCACGGCAGGGGCTCCGAGGGGTCTTCGGCAAGCCACGGAGCGCCCCGGTCGTTGACCGCGGCGGTCTCCTCGCTCCGAGGCCGGATTGGTCGCTCTCGCACACTCTTCTCGTCTGGGTGGCGGTTCCCTTTCTGGGGGCGTCGGCGCTGCTGCTGCTGCTGTTCGGCCTGCTCCGCCTTCACTCCCACCTTGGGACGACGGCGCTCACGCGTACTCTTCTGGACATGGTGGCCATCACGGCCCGACAGCACGTGAAGGACGAGATGGTCCTGGGGGGAGGCCCCCGCACGGCGCTCTGGTTCCGGGAGCTCGGATCCCTGGAGAAAGTCGAAAGCGTCCACCTCGTGTCGCCGGCGTACCGGATCTCCCTCTCTCCGAACCCGGCGAACGTCGGCCGACCCGTCGAGGACGCGATGCTCCGAGGAGCCTTTTCGAGCCTGGAGGTCCAGGTGGACCGATCCGGTCGCCAGGACCGCCTCGTCGTTCCCCTCGCGAACCAGGCTTCCTGCCACGGCTGCCACGGTCCCTCCGCGCGGGTGCTGGGCGCGCTCGACCTGCGATTTCGGCGCGACTCGGCGCTCCGGGAGCCGATGGGCAGCTTCTTCCTGTTCGGGGCCCTGCTCATCCTCGTGACGCTGGGCGGGGCGGCGGCGATGATCCTGCAGACGGCGGAACGCTACATCGTCGAGCCCCTGCGCAGGGTTTCCACGACCAGTCGAGCGCTCGCCGAAGGCCGGATGGAATCGTCGGACGTCGGTGATGCCCCTGTCGAGCTCGTCGGCCTCGCGAGCGACCTCGCGAGCCTGGCGCGACAGATCCGCGAGCAGGGAGCCGCCGTGGCACGGGTCCGCCGAGACAACGACCAGGTCCGTGTGCTGGCCGGGATCGGCGAGATGGCGGCGAGGGTCGCTCACGAGGTCCGGAATCCCCTCAACAGCATCGAGGGCGCGGCGTTCTACCTCGGGAATCACCTTGCCGGGGACGAGGTGGCCCGCGAGTACCTCGGGCTGATCCGGTCGGAGGTGGCCCGCATCGGCGCCGTCGCCTCGGACCTCCTCTCGGCCGCCCGCCCGGCCGCCCCGAGCATGGAACGATTCGGGCTCGAGGAGCTGGTCCGGGAACGCTGCCGCCTGATGTCCCTCGTCCAGCTCGAGAACGTGGTCGTCGACATCGCGACGGAGGCGGAGCTGCCGCAGATCTTCGCGGACCGCCGCCAGCTCGCCCAGGTCCTCGACAACCTCCTCGAGAACGCCGCCCAGGCCGGAGAGGGCAAGGGAGTCGTCCGGGTGCGTATCGAGGCGGTCGACCGCTCGGCATTGCAGCGCAGTCTTCGCGTGACCGTCGAGGACGACGGGCCGGGCCTGAGCGACGAGGCGAGCGAGAAGCTCTTCACACCGTTCTTCACGACCAAGCCCCAGGGAACAGGGCTGGGGCTCATCATCGTCCGCAAGATCGTGGAGGCGCACCGAGGAAGTCTTTCGATCCGGAACGCCCCCGGCGGCGGTGCGCAGGCGATCGTGGAGCTGCCGGTCTGAGCGGGAATGTTAAGGAGACGTGAGCGGTGACTCGCAAGCACAGCATCCTCGTGGTCGACGACGAGCCCGGCAGCCTGAAGGTCGTGGCGGCGACCCTGCGGCAGCAGGGGTTCGAGGTGGACAACGCCATGAGAGGCAGCGAAGCGCTGCCGCTCGCCCTCGACCGCGGCTACGACCTCGTCCTGACCGACGAGCGCATGCCCGGCATGACCGGTACCGAGCTCCTGCGGGCGCTGCGCGAGAAGGGGGTCGCCTGCCCCGTCATCGTGATGACGGCCTACGGCGGCGTCGCCTCTGCGGTGGAGGCGATGCGGGCCGGCGCCTACAACTACTTGACGAAGCCGCTCAACTTCGAGGAGCTGATCCTGCTCGTGCGCCAGGCGATCGAGGCCTGGGAGAACACGCGCCGCCTCGAGAGGCTCAGCAGGGAGATCGAGGAACGCTACGAGTACCACCGCGTCCTCGGCAAGTCCGCCGCGATGCGCCGCCTGGTGCGCATGCTGGAAAACGTCTCGGCGACCGACGCGACCGTCCTCCTGCTCGGGGAGACCGGGACCGGCAAGGAGCTCGTCGCGCGCGCGATCCACTACGCCTCGCAACGGCGGAAGGGCGACTTCGTCGCGATCGACTGCTCCGCGGTCTCCGACACCCTGCTCGAGAGCGAGCTGTTCGGGCACGAGAAGGGGGCCTTCACGGGCGCCGAGCAGAGGCGCATCGGCTGTTTCGAGCTCGCGCACGGCGGCACGATCTTCCTCGACGAGATCGCGAACCTTCCGTACGAGCCGCAGTCCACGCTGCTGCGCGTTCTCCAGGAGCGCGAGTTCCGGCGGCTGGGAGGCAAGGACCTGATTCGCGTGGACGTGCGCGTGATCGCGGCGACCAACGTGGACCTCCGCGAGGCCGTGCGCCGAAAGACGTTCCGCGAAGACCTCTTCTACCGGCTGAACGTCGTGTCGGTCGTGATCCCGCCCCTCAGGGAACGCGAGGAGGACATCCCGCTGCTGGCCCAGCATTTTCTCGAGGCGAGCGCCCGCAGGTACGGTCGCGGAACGCTCCACCTCGCGCCCGGCGCCATGGGTCGGCTGCTCGGGCACTCGTGGCCCGGGAACGTGCGCGAGCTCGAGAACCTCATGGAGCGTTGCGTCGTGCTCTGTCCCGGGCCCGAGATCCAGGCGGCCGACCTCGACCTCTCCGGCGCGGCCGTACAGCCGGCCCGTCCAGCGTTCCCGGTGGGCATGTACCACGATGCCAAGACCCAGGTGCTCGAGGAGTTCGACCGCGGCTACCTGCACTGGCTGCTGAGCCACACGTCGGGCCGGATGGGGGACGCCGCCCGCCTGTCCGGGCTCAACGAGAAGACGCTCTACGAGAAGCTCCAGCAGTACGAGATCCGGAAAGAGGACTTCCGAGGTCTCGCGCGAGGCTAGCGAGCGCCCCCTTTCGCGAGCCGGGGATTCACCCCCGATTCGGGCCTTCACACCCGGTACCCCGAGACCTCCACGAGGAAGGGTCCGCGGCCTGACGGCGGGAATCCAGCGGCGGCCCTGCTCTCCCTCTCTGGCATTGCCGTTGCGTTCCACGGGACGCGAACCTACGTTCGCAGATTGGTGGGCTTGATGCCTGAGTCGGTCTACCTGCTCGACACGGAACTCCTGGCTAAGGGCCCGCCCTGTCAGGCGGCCTGTCCCGTCTCGACGGAAGCCTGGCGATACGTGCAGATGATCGCCGACGGTCGGGCCTCCGAGGCGTTCCAGGTGGCGCGCGACCCTAACCCGTTCGCCCTCGTCTGCGGTCGCATCTGCACGCACCCCTGCGAGACGGCCTGCAAGCGCGGCGCGGTGGACGAGCCGGTCGCGATCCGGGCGCTCAAGCGCGCTGCGGCCGAGGCGCGCCCGCTGGTCCCCGAGACTCCGGCCGCGATCCCTCCCACGCGGGAGCGCGTCGCGATCGTGGGGGGAGGTCCGACGGGACTGACCGCGGCAGGAGACCTCGCGCGCCGCGGGTACCGCGTGACGCTCTTCGAGGCCTCCTCGATGCTCGGCGGCATGCTAGCGCTCGCGGTGCCGCGCTACCGGCTCCCGATGGAGGTGCTGCTCGAAGACGTCGGAGATGCGCTGGCGCTCGGCGTGGAAGTGAAGGCCAACACGCCGCTCGACGAGGGCCTATCCCTCGCGGAACTCCGACGGCAGGGCTTTCGGGCCGTCTTTCTGGCCGTGGGGACGCGCGCCGGCCGCATGCTCCGGGTCCCCGGCGTCGATCTCGACGGGGTCTTCAATGGCGTCGACTTCCTGATCAACGTGAACCTCGGGTACAAGGTCGCTGTCGGCCATAAGGTGTGGGTCATCGGCGGGGGAAACGTGGCGGTGGACGTCGCGATGACGGCGCTGCGCCAGGCGTCCGGCGTGGACTCCGGCGAAGGCGACTCGCTCGTGGCCGAGGGGATGCAGGCCGCCGCCGACGCGGCCCGAACCGCGATGCGTCTGGGCGCGCGCGAGGTCCACATGGTCTGCCCGGAAGGGCCCGACGAGATGCCGGCTCACCGCGACGTGATGGAGGAGTGCCTCTCCGAAGGCATTCAGCTGCACACGCGCCTCGGGATCCACCGGATTGTCGGCGAGGCGGGGCGCGTCCAGGGGCTCGAAGTGCGAAAGGTGAGCTCCCTGTTCGACGCCAACGGGCGGTTCGACCCGGTGCTGGAAGAGGGCACCGAGCACGTGTTCGACGCGGATACCGTGATCCTGGCGATCGGCCAGGCCCCGGACCTCGGCTTCCTCGGCGCGGAGGTCCCTCTCGACCTGCGGCGCGACGGCACGATCGCGGTCGACGGCGACACGCTCGCCACGTCGCAGCCCTGGGTCTTCGCCGGCGGGGACGTCGCGTTCGGCCCCCGGGACGTCATCCACGCGGTCGCCGACGGTCACCGCGCCGCGGAGTCCATTCACCGGTTCCTCGCGGACGAGGACGTCCAGGCGGTCCAGCGAAAAGCCCGCATCCGGCGGATGAACTTCGGCGCTCGCGCCCTGCCGCGCCCGGACGCGGGTCGTCGTCTGGAGATCCCCACTCTGGATCTCGAGCGCCGGGTGGGGATCTCGGAGATCGAGCAGTCCTACTCTCCCGCGGACGCGCAGCTGGAGGGCTCGCGCTGCCTCCGCTGCAACATCCGGACGATCTTCGACAGCGACAAGTGCATCCTCTGTGGCGGCTGTGTCGACGTCTGCCCGACAGCCTGCCTGAGGATCGCCGCCGTGGCGGACCTGGCGCTGGAGCCCCTCGGGGTGAAGCCGAGAGGCCGCCACGCGATCCTGAAGGACGAGTCGCGCTGCATCCAGTGCGGCCTCTGCGCCGAACGCTGCCCGGTCGACGCGATCACGATGGAGAGCCTCGAGGTTCTCAAGGAGTGGAGCTGATGGACGAGAACCGTGAGACACCCGCCTTGGGACGCCGGGCCCTGATCGCCCGCATCGGCTGGGGCGCCTTCGCGGCCTCGATAGCCGGGAGTCTCGCGGCGGGCGTCCGCTACATGTTCCCCAAGGCGCTCGACGAGCCGCCCAGCAAGTTCAAGGCCCCCCCGCCGGACACCTACGGCGTCGGGAGCGTCTACGCAGTCGAGGAGAACAAGTCCTTCATCCTGCGGGACGCGGGTGGGGTGTTCGCCATGTCCGCCGTGTGCACCCACCTCGGGTGCACCGTCAAGCATATGGATGCCAAGGGCGAGTTCCACTGCCCCTGCCACGGCAGCGTGTTCGACAAGGACGGCACGAACATCGCCGGCCCGGCGCCGCGCCCGCTGCCGCGCCTCGACGCGAACGTGGCGCGCGACGGACGCCTCGAGGTGGACACGCAGGTGGAGGCGGCGAAGGACTACCGGGTCCCCGTCGACGCCGGCAGGGGATAGGGGCGATCCGATGAGCGCGCACAGCCTGATGGAATCGCTTCGGTGCTCGGCCATCTATCGATCCATCGTCCGGCGCGGACCGGCGGACAACGACATCGACCGCTCGCTGGCCATCACCTCAAACGTCTTCCTGCACCTGCATCCCGTCAAGATCCGCCGCCACGCGCTCCGCTTCACCTACACCTTCGGGCTGGGCGGCATCACGACGCTGCTCTTCCTGATCCTGTGTGTGACGGGCGTGCTGCTGATGTTCTACTACGTGCCGTCCCCGGAGCGTGCGTACCGATCGATGCAGGACCTGCGCTACGTCGTGCCCTACGGGACGTTCCTGCGCAACCTGCACCACTGGGCGGCCCACGCCATGATCGTGACGGCCGCGCTCCACATGGCGCGGGTCTTCTACACCGGCGCCTTCAAGGGGACCCGCCAGTTCAACTGGGTCGTCGGCGTCATCCTCTTCGTGCTGACCCTCGGGTTCAGCTTCACGGGGTACCTGCTGCCCTGGGACCAGCTCGCGTTCTGGGCCATCACCGTCGGGACGAACATGGCCGCGGCCGTCCCGCTCCTCGGCGGAATGATCCGGTACGCCCTGCTCGGCGGGAACATCGTCGGCGCCAACGCCCTCCTGCGCTTCTACGTCTTGCACTGCGCGGTCCTGCCGGCGCTCGTGTTCGTCTTCCTCGCCGTTCACTTCTGGCGCGTGCGCAAGGACGGGGGCATATCGGGCCCGCCGCTTCCGGCGGAAGTGCCCGAGGAAGGGCCCCCCGAACGCCTTTTCGCCACGACCCCCGGCCGCTCGTATGCGCTCGTCGCCCTGCCGAGGGAGGCTCCCGCCGCGGTCGAGGAGTCCCGGAAGTCCCCGGAAGACACGGTCCTGACCTATCCGCATCTCCTCGTGCGCGAGGCCGCGGCGGCTATGGTCGTGATAGGCGGGCTGCTCCTCGTCGCGCTCTTCCTCAACGCCCACCTCGAAGAGGCGGCGAACGCGCTCAAGACTCCCGATCCCGCGAAGGCGCCCTGGTACTTCCTGGGCCTGCAGGAGGTCGTCTCGTGGAGCACTCCCTTCATCGGAGGCGTGCTCGTCCCGGGCCTGATGGTGCTCGCGCTGCTGGCGATTCCCTATGTCCGGCCGAACTCGGTGGGCGTCGGGGTGTGGTTCCACCCGGCGCGGCGCCGGGCCGTGATCGCCTTCACGATCGGCCTCGTCCTCAACGTCCTCCTGATCGTCGTCGGGATGTTCTTCCGCGGCCACGGCTGGTCGCTCGTGTGGCCCTGGAGCAACTGACATGAGAGGCCCCCTGACCGCCCGGCTCCGCGACCTCGCGACCCCGCCCGTGCTCATCGCGTTCGGCGGTGTCCTCTGGATGATCGCTCTGCTCGCGATGGTGCTGGTGGACGCCAACCCCGAGTGGGAAGCCCACCAATCGGAGTACCGCAAACGCCTCGCGGCCGCCGCGGACGACGCCGCCAGCGTGCGCCACGCCGGGCGGTTCAAGGTCCAGGTGAAGCAGATCGACCTCCCGGCGCTCGAGCGCGTCGATCGCTGCGTCTCCTGTCACGTCGGCATCGAGGACCCCGCTTTCGCCGACGCGCCGCAGCCGATCGCCACCCACCCGGGCGACCTTCTCACCATTCACACTCCCGAGCGGTTCGGTTGCACGATCTGTCATGGCGGCAACGGTCGTGCGACGAGCCGGGAGGACGCCCACGGGCTGCCCGAGCCGAGCCTCAACCCCATGCTGCGAGGCGAGTTCCTCCAGGGCTCCTGCGGCAAGTGTCACGGGGACGACGAGTTCGTCGCGGGCTCGCGGCTCGAGGTCGGGCGGCGCCTGTTCGACCACTACGGCTGCCGGACCTGCCACCGGCTCTACCAGAGCGGGAACACGGCCGGGCCCGACCTGACAAAAGTGGGGAGCAAGAAGTTCGACGCGTTCTTCTGGGGCAACGACTACCGTGGCACCGATCGAAGTGTCGTCTACTGGCTCGAGAGCCACTTCAAGAATCCGTCGGCTTTCTATCCGTCGACCATGCTGAATTTCAAGATGACGGACGAGAACGCGCGCGCCCTCGTCGTCTACATGCTCAGCCTGACGGACGAGCGAATCCCCGACCGGCTCCAGCCTTCGCGCGGGCCGACGAAACCGTAGGGTCCTTCCCGGAACGGATCGAGAGTCGCGGCCGGCAGGCCCAGCCTGCCGGCCGCGGTGTTTGCGGGAGCGTCCGGGCTGACGTCGAAACCGGTCCGATCGCCGCAAGGCCGCGATTCCGTCTCGCCCGCGCCTTCACGAGGCGATCCGGGGGCGCAATGCCGAATCGGGTCTCGAGACCCGGACGAGCTCGTGAGCCCAGTCGGGGCGAGGCTCGAGCCGGGGCGAATGGAGCAGGCAGAGCGTGAGAAGTAGCGGGTCGGGAAGGGGTCCCGGCATGAAGTCGGCGAACCGCGTACGCAGCTTCGCTGACGGCACCCGGCTTGCTAAAGGGTGATCGAGAGGTGAGTCCTGTGAAACGAGATCTCTACCCCGGATCGATGGGCTCCTTTCGTCTTCTCGGTCTCGCTCTGACGGTCGCATTGATGGGGCTGGCCTCGGGATGCAGGGGCGGCGCTGCGCCTCCGGCCGGAGAGGCGAAGGAAGAGATGGCGAGCCCGATCGCAAAGCCGGATGCGGCTGCGCCCGCGGTGGTCCCCGTCTCGAGCAGGTTCGAAGAGGTCGCTCCGGCCCTGGCGAAGGAGAAGAGGTGTCTCTCCTGCCACGAGGGCGTCGAGAGGGTCAACGAGCGGATGCACGCCGCGTGGAAGGAGCGGAAGGTCGACGCGCGCGGGGTGGACGCCTGCGAGATCTGCCACCTCGGAAGCCCCGAGGCCTTCAAGAAGACCGTGGCGCACGAGGGGATGATCGTGAACCCCGGGGACCTGCGCGTGGCCAACCGGATCTGCGGCCAGTGCCACAGCGATCGCGGCGAACGGATGCAGGTCGTCATGAGCGGGGAGCGCAACCACGTCTCGCGGGTGATGAAGTCGCTGATGGCGACGAGCGCGGGCGAGCTCTCCGGGACGCGCTACCTCTGGGCGGACCAGAAGGGCAAGGGATCGATGTACGGCAACCGCGCCGTGCGCGACGACGACGGGGTCGTTCCGGCGAAGCAGGGGGCTCTCGCGGAGCTGAAGGCGCTGCCGGAGGCGAAAAATTCGGCCTCCGACCACCTGGCGCGGAACTTCTGCATCCGTTGCCACCTCTGGTCCGAGGGGCGGCAGGTCCCCGGCGACATGCACGCCGGCGGGTGCTCGGCGTGCCACGTGCTCTACACCGACGCCGGGCTGTCGCTCAGCGGCGACCCGACACTCGACAGAACGCAGAAGGGCCGGGCGCGCAAGCACGAGATCACGGTGAAGATCCCCCCGGAGCAGTGCCGCCACTGCCACAACAACGGCGGCGGACGGATCGGGCTGAGCTTCACGGGGCTGATGT
>CALBDV010000826.1 GCA_937927565.1 uncultured Holophagales bacterium | reverse complement strand
CGTGGGTCATCTCGATGGTCCGCGTGACACAGGTCGAGAAGCCGATGCAGTAGTCCGTCCCGGGGACGTCGTTGTCCATCGTCTTCGGAATGGCGATGACCTTGACCCCCTCCTTGTGGAGGCGAACGCCGTAGGAGAGAGTGTCGTCGCCGCCGATCGGCACGAGGACGTCGATCCCGAGCTTCCCGATGTTCGCGAGGACCTCGGGAGTCAGGTCGTTCGTCTCTTCGGTGTACCTGTCGCGGAGACGCTCCGGGACGTTCGCCTTCGGGACGTGGGAAGGTCGCGTCCGCGACGTGTGGAGGAACGTCCCGCCGGTCCGTCCCACCTTGTTGACGACCTCCTCGGACAGCTCGACGACGCAGTCGCCGTCGGGGCGGTCCCGGTCTCCGTCGAGCTCGATCAGCCCCGCCCAGCCGCGGCGGATGCCGAGGACCCTGAAGCCTTCCCGTACGGCGCGGACGGTGAGGGCCCTGATGGCGGGGTTGAGGCCGGGGACGTCTCCGCCTCCGGTGAGGATCGCGATCGTCCCGCGCTTCGTGCGCACGTTCGACATGGTTCTCTGCTCCTTCTGTCGGGGGGGAATCATCGCACCGCAACCGGGCGTTGGAACAGGACTTCGACGCGGCCCGGAGCACCCGGAACGAGCCAGGAGCGGAGCGCCTTGGACGGTCCGATCAGGCGTGCGCCGGAATCCGATTCGTGCGGACGACGTGGCCGTGGGGTCCTCACCAGAGGTGTGAGTCGATCGATGGCCGTCGATTTGCATTGCGGAGGCAGTTTCCGCCCGGCTCGTCGGGTGGGGCCGTCGATACGAGAGGAGCCGGACATGAAGGAACGAAGTGACCAGAAGACCCACCAACAGAGATTCCAGGGATGTCATGTCCGTCCGCTGGCGTCTCCCGTTGAGGCGGAGAAGAAGGGGGAGCCCTTCGGGCCCAGCCTCGAAAGAGCGCGGGAACGAGTGGGACAGGAGGAACGTCCCGGCTCCGTCCACGGAAAGGGCAGATCGACGAGGGTTTCCCCGTGGGCTTTGTAGATTTTGCAGAAGGCCAGGGTCGGGGAACCTGATGCACCCTCGCCTCGGGCTCGAGAATCGACGGGGCGATCGGCTCATGGCCCGCCCGCACTGATGAAGGAGACCGCCCGCGTCATGCCGCACCAACGGGGAAAGACGATCGCATCGACCTCCTGCAACCGTCGACGGAGCCGGGACCATCCATGCCGAAGGGCGGCCCACGAGGGGTTTCTACGATCGATCGTGCGACACCTACAAGCGCAAGAAACGAAGACCTCGATCCCAGACCCTCGGAGGGAAGAAATGTGCACGCTTTCTCGTCTCGTCAGGCCGGCAGCATCGCTCCTCTTCATCCTCGAGATGATGACTCTGGCGGCATCTTCGGCATCTGCCGCGCAGAATGTCTGCCCGGGGTTCGACCGGAAGCACACCATCACCAGGCTGGGGGGCCCTAACGCCCTGGCTCCGGGCGGTGGGCACGACCGGACCCGGGGCGAGCTCCAGGCGTACTTCGCCGCGAACCCCGAAACGATCCGCGCCGTCCTGGCGAGCCAGGGCCTCGGCAAAGAGGTCGCGGACGCCCTCTTCGATGCCGTGCGCCAGGGCACGCGCATCACCGAGCGCAACATGCCCGAGGGCGAGCGGCTGCAGTGGATGGCGTATCGGAAGAAGGGCAGTGTCGCCACGATCGAGAACGTGTGCCTCAACCTGCCCGGCTCCGCCCCGGCCTTCGAGATCACAGTCCCTGTTGTGATCTCCGCCCAGACGGCACGGGCCGACTGCAGCATCGACGTCACCACCGACCATCAGCCCGGCGGGACCAGCACGCTCCGGGTTCGAACCGCTCCCGGCGCGCGGGTGACGCTGGAGGGACCCACCGGCAGCCGGACCATCATCGAAGGCGGCGAATCGACCTGGACGGGAACGTGGGATGACCCGTACCGGGCGGACTACGCCTTCACGGCGACCAATGAGAGAGCGACCACCGAGACGATCACCAGCTATACGTTCCTCGTGCCGAGGGAGTGCCTGAACCTGGCGCTCGTCGGCCGGACCGAGGAGCAGCGTGCCGGCAAACCGGAAACCTGCACCGAGCGCCGCACCGTGCCGCGACCTGTGCAGCCCGTGCAACCTGCGCAACCACTACTGCCTGTGCAGCCCCCGCCCTCTGTCGAGGTGGGCGGCGCCGACTGGATCCTGCGGCCGTTCGCCGCATACCTCATCGCCGGCGGGGAGACGAGCGGAACCTTGAACCCGGGAACCTGCCCGTGCCCGGCCGGCACGACCTACGCCTATGACGACGGCTTCGGGCTCGGCCTCAGCGTGGAGCGCCTGCTCAGCGAGCGCTTCGGCGTCGAGGCCCGCGGACTCTACGGGCGGCTGGACGACCGGTTCTGGATCGGGGCGAACGGTATCGGGATCACGGAAAGCGGGAAGCGCGACTACTGGGACCTCAGCCTCGGCCTCAACGTCCACCTCACCCCGAAGGGCGCGGTGGACTGGTACGCGGGACCGTTCGTCGGGTACAGCATCGTGGACGGTCACGAGACCCTCGTGGTCGACCGTTCTCTGGAGCACGACGCCAGGGGCGGCATGACCTGGGGCGCGCAGACGGGTCTCGACTGGCCCTTCGGCGACGGCCCGTGGTCCCTGCACGTCGGCGCCCGTTACACGCGGTACGCGGCGGACCCTACCTATCGCTACACGGACTCCGACGGAGCCGTGTTCGAGCAGCGGAAATCCATCGACCTCGATCCCATCACCCTGGAACTCGGTGTGGCGGTCCACTTCTAGGAGGAACCCGTGAATCGAGCACTCTCCGCCTCAGTCGCTCTCAGCCTCCTGTTCGCAGCTCCCGCCTTCGCCGATATCCGCGGTGCGACGTGTACCACCTCGGATCCGTACCTTCCCGGGGGCACCGCCACCATGCGCTGGACCTGCTCCAACGGCAGCCCCGCGGCGCCGGATCCCGAGGCTCTCGATCAGATCGCGCTGGGTTTCCCCGACGGATGGACCGTCACCTGCGGCTCAAGGGACGCGACGGATTCCGGTGGCAACCCGGTGGCGTTCTCCTGCACGGCCAGCGGTCAGACCGTCACCTACGCCGATAACGACGGGGGGCAGGGTGAGATCGTCCCCGGACGGTCGTGGAGCTTCTCCGTCGCCGTCGCCGCCCCCGCGACGTCCACCACGCCGGTGTGCGCGTTCTACACGCTCTCCGGTGACGGCTCGGGCGGCGAGCCGCACGAGCTCATCGAATGCGGCACATGCCTGCCCGCACAGGGATCGGTGACGATCGCCAAGCAGACGCTCCCTCAGGACGCCGGCGGTCAGGCCTTCGCCTTCACGGGCGGTCTCGGCGCCTTCTCGCTGACGGGGGGGCAGAGCAGCACGATTCCCAACCTGGCTCCGGGCAACTACGACATCACCGAGACCCTGCCGGCAGGCTGGAAACTGACCAATATCACGTGCGTCGACCCGGACGGCGGGTCCACCTTCAATCTCGCGACCTCCACCGCCCGAATCGACGTCGACTGGGGCGAGCACGTCACCTGCACCTTCCTCAACACCGCGCAGGGATCGGTGACGATCGTCAAGGAGACGCTCCCTCAGGCCGCCGGTGGTCAGATGTTCGCCTTTGCGGGCGGTCTCGGCGCCTTCTCGCTGACGGGGGGGCAGAGCAGCACGATTCCCAA
>CALBDV010000825.1 GCA_937927565.1 uncultured Holophagales bacterium | reverse complement strand
AACTGTCGGGGGCCAGCCTCGTCACAAACTTGGACTTCAGTGATCCGGACTCGTCTGAGGATTCAGAGGATGTCATCAGAGCTGTCTACGTCGCGACCAATGTCGAAGGGCAAACAGACGGTGTTTGGGCGCTCTCATCACCGACAAGTGGAGCGCCGCATCAGCAATAGGCGTCGAGCTTTGAAACTGTCAGAAACGAATCGGCTGACGAGACCTCACTTTCGACTGGTTCTATCAAGAGCGGTTAAGGGATTCGGCCCGTCGACACCGCAGCAACCGCAGGAGGGTCAGACCTCCAGGACGGTGCTAAAGCCGAAAGCGATGGAGGCTCAAGATGCATGGCGTGCCAGACAGAGGAAATGAACAGGACTTCGACTGGAGGTCTGAGTTCGAATGCGAGCAGTGCAAGGCATGGCAGGGAAAGCCTCCGGTGCCAATCCGAAAGGCACGTGAGCTTCTTGAATCACAAGGCTTGCGCGACTTTCAGCTAGAGCACGCATGTCTGCTTCGTGAGAACACGGAGGGGGGATCCGATCACGTCCCTACTACGGTTCTAAGGGCCGGGGGAGTTGAGACACAATGGATACCCGAGATGCGACCGGGAATGAATCGGCTCGCATGACAGCTCTTCTCATTTCTATGTTCATGCCGACTGGCGGCATCAAGTTCTTCATCAATGTCAGAGACGGCTAGCTCATCAAGACTCCAACTATGTGATCAGCAGGAGATCCAGATACCGAATCCGGACTTGGCTGCGCGTGTACGCGCCACAAGTCATCTCAGACCGAATCGATAAGGGGCGCCTCGATTGTGGCAACCACGAGTGGTACCGGAGTGAAGGTGACACCTGGCATTGCTACCTCTGCCAAGTGGGAAAGCTTCATAGGGCACGAGGAATTGATCCGGGCGAGTATTCTCGGGTCACGAGAATGATTGGCGAACAAGGGAGCGGGGATGTCGCGAAATGAAACCCTTGAGGACCTGATGGAAAGGCCTCTCTACGAGCATGTGCGGGTCGTTCCCCCGTTGCTCAAGAGCGCGGCGGGAGGCGATGTTGCCAGCGAATACGAAAGGCGTGTCAATTCCAGCGACTGGGGCGGATACCCCGATATCGGGTTTCTGAACACGATCAGATATGCCAAGCAGTACCTGGAAAGTGACCTTGAAGCAGACGAGAGTGTGGCTCACTACCTGGGGCTAATCACCATGGATGACTGGAAGAAGAACCGCAGCCATCCCGAGTTGTCGGACTCTGCTTTCGATGGTCCAATGTCGGAGAACGCATATCCGGAAGAACGGACTGTGGAAATCGACGGTAAACAGGTCTCCATGAACGAGATAGCCCGTAGGTACAACAAGGCCCACGGCATGGTCGATAAGGCGGCCGGCATCCCCTGGACAGCCACCGACGCGAAAGCTAGAGCAGACCTCGAGAATCTGGAGCCGGATCAGCCAGAACAAACGACGGTCCAGCTGTCTGGCTTGAACATTGAACAGCTGATGCTCGCTACTCCCCTACAGGTACTCCAAATCATGCCAGCGATGCTCGGGAGGAAGAAAGATGTCGAGGAGGGTGTCCGGGCCGTCGAAGACTTCTACGATCAGGCTCAAGAGGGGGACTACAAACATCTCTACCGGCTCACCGTGAGGAATGCCGCCAAGTATCTCGGAGAAGAACTGGAAGTTACAAGAGACGAGGATTACTACCTCGATTTGGTCAGGTAAGCCGGCACCAGGGGGCCCCGACGTTTCGGCGTCGCTGGACGACTGGAGGTCTTGAAGGGCTCTTCAGAATGTCGCCAACTTTCCCGACGAAGTGGTCATTTGCTCTTGAGAAGTGATCCAAGCCAGGTGCCTTACATCGCCATCAGTGAATTCGCTGTT
>CALBDV010000824.1 GCA_937927565.1 uncultured Holophagales bacterium | reverse complement strand
TGGGACGACATCTGGCTGAACGAGGGGTTCGCGACGTACGCGGAGGTCCTCTACTACGAGCGGACCTCGGGCGCCGTTCCCGGCCGGCTCCTCACGACCCGCTACGACGACGGCCTCTACGCGGGCCAGCTCGGTCCACCGGTCGTCGCTCCCGCCGAGGACCCCTTCCGGTACACCGGCGCCATCTACGAGAAGGGGGGCTGGGTCCTCCACATGCTTCGCCGCGTCGTGGGCGACGAGACGTTCTTCGCCGGGCTTCGCGAGTACCGGCGGCGGCACGAGCGGGGGAATGCGACGCGCGCAGACCTGCGCGCCGTCTTCGAGGAGCTGTCGGGCCGGAACCTGAAACAGTTCTTCGACCAGTGGGTCGAGACGCCGTACCGGCCCGTCCTCCGGGCCACCTGGCGCAACGTCGCCGGCGGGAAGGTGGAGGTGACGGTCCGGCAGACCCAGGGGCACACCGTCGTCCACCCGGACACGGCGGCGGGAGACACGCCCTTCTACCGCTTCCCGCTCGTCCTCCGCGTCTTCTCTGCCACCTCGGTCCCGACGACGGCGGTCGTCGAAGTAACCAGGGCGGAGGAGACCTTCACCCTCGCCTCGCCCGGCGGTGCTCCCGCCGTCTCGCTGGTGCTCGACCCCGACGGCGACCTCCTGAAGATCGTCGAGGCCATCGGCCAGGGCTCCTGACGCCCGGGGCTACGGCTTCTTCGCGGGAGGCGGCACCGGCCGGGCGGCCGGCACGAGTGCGTCGAGGACGTCTTTCGCCGCCTGCGTCGCATTCGTCGGGAGCCCTTCGCCCGTCCCCGGCCAGTCGGCCCACTTCAGCTTCACGCCGAGCTTCTCCATGCTCTCCCGCCCCTGCTGCATTCCCTTGAGAAGCGCAGGAGGCGCACTCTGCGAGACCCCGAGGAAGACGGGCACGCCCCGAAGGCCCGCGACGGCCGCGGGCGAAGAACCCGGATCGAAGATGCCGCCGACCGAACCGACGGCGGCGAACAGACCCGGGGTGCGCGCGGCGATCTCGAGGCCGACCTTGCCACCACGACCAGCGCCCACGACGACGACGGGGAGCGTCTGGCTCCCGGCGCGGGAACGCGCCTCCTTGACGGTGAGCATGATGGCGTCGAGTGCGCGTCTGGGGGCGCCCCATCCGAAACGCCGGCTCCCCGACCGCGCGGGTCCTCGCGGAGCCACGAGGAAGAGCCCACGGGCTTTCGCTTCCGCCACGAACGGCCCCGCGATGGCCATCGGGTCGGAGTCGATCTCGTGGAGGAGGAGGAGGATCCCCCGCGGGGCGCCGCCCGGCATGATGAACATTCCCTCGCCGACGACGGCCGCATCGCCGGTGACCCGGTTCCGCTTCACTCCCTCGACGATTCGCGCGAACTCCGGCCGTCCCCTGAGGCTGGCGAGATCGGTGTCCCTCGCGAGGATCGCCTCGTCGTCGAACCCTGCCGCGATCGCGCGGTCCAGCTGGCGGAATGCGGCCTCGACCTTGCCCTCGCGGGCGTCGATGCACGCGAGGTTGTAGGGCGCCGTCGGGAGCTCGCCGACCTTCCACGACTGCTCGAAGAACTCCCGGGCTTTCTGGAGCTCGTTCTTCTGGACGGCCGCGACGCCGAGCCGCTCCAGGTACCACGGGTCCGACGGCGTTCCTGCGGAGAGGCGCACGTCCTGGGCCTGGACCCGACTCGCCCCGGGCGGCGCCTGCAGGTCCGTGCCGACGACGGCGCTCCCGGACGCGGCGGGAGCGGTGGGGACGGGAGCGGTGGGGGCGGGCCGGGTCGCCTGGGCCGCCGCAGGGAGTGTGAAAATCGCGAACAGCAGCGCCAGGGGGGCGCGAGGAAACGCCTTCATGGCGGCAGATTGTAGTCGGGCACGTCCCGGCCACGCCGAAAGGCCCCGGGAGGCCTCGTCGGAGGGAGCGTCCGAGGAGCTGCCGGCGGCGCGCCAGGGGAAGCGAAAGGGCTCCGGATCCGCCCGGCCGGACGCCGGGGGCTACAATCCCTCCGGATGTCCTCTTCTCCGCCGGGCACCGGCGACTACCTCAGCGACGTTTTCTTCTCCGACCTTCCCCTCCCGCACGCGGTCCGGGCCGGCATTGCCGCCTGTGGATTCGTCCGCGCAACTCCGGTGCAGGCCAGGACGCTCCCGCTCCTGCTGGCCGGCAAGGACGTGGCCGCCCAGGCCCAGACCGGGACCGGAAAGACGGCGGCCTACCTCGTCTCGATCCTGACCCGGCTCATCGAGGCGCCTTCTCCCACGACGCGAAAGCCGGGGGCGCCCCGCGCTCTCATCGTCGCCCCGACGCGGGAGCTGGCGGTCCAGATCGAGCACGACGCGCTCCTCCTCTCGCAATTCGTCAAGCCCCGCATCGTGACCGTCTACGGCGGCCTCGACTACGCGCGGCAGCGGACCATGCTCCGGGACGGATGCGACATCCTGATCGGCACCCCGGGCCGGCTTCTCGACTACGAGGGACAGGGGGCGACGTCGTTCGGCTCGGTGGAGTGCCTCGTCATCGACGAGTGCGACCGCCTGTTCGACCTGGGCTTCCTGCCCGACCTGCGCCGCATCCTCCGCCGCTGCCCGCCACCCAGGCGCCGCCGCTCGATGATGTTCTCGGCGACCCTCTCCTGGCGCGTCATGGAGCTCGCCTGGGAGCACATGAACGAGGCCGAGCGGGTCGAGATCGCTTCCGAGAGGCTGACGGCCGACCGCGTCGTCCAGAGCCTCTTCCACGTCGGCAACTCGGAGAAGCTCTCCCTTCTCATGGGCATCCTCCAGAGGGAGGGTGAGGCGACGCGGACGATGCTCTTCGTCAACACGAAGCGCTTCGCCGAGAGGCTCGTCGACCGCCTCGAGCGGCACGGGTTCCGGTGCGGAGCGATCTCGGGCGACATTCCCCAGGCCAAGCGGCTGAAGATCCTCGCCGACTTCAAGTCGGGGAAGCTCCCGATCCTCGTCGCGACCGACGTGGCGTCGAGGGGCCTTCACATCGACGGCGTCACGCACGTCATCAACGTCGACCTGCCGATGGATCCGGAGGACTACGTTCACCGGATCGGCCGGACGGCGCGAGCGGGCCAGTCCGGCCGGGCGATCTCCCTGGCCTGCGAGGACTACGTCCAGTCCCTCTCCTCGATCGAGAAGCTGATCGGGATGAAGATCCCGGTGGAGCACGCGGAAGACGCGCTGTTCAAGCGACGCCCCACTCCCGTTCGCGAGCCGGTCCGGGTCTCGGGCGGGCCGCGTCACGGCACGCCCAGCCTCCGGGACGAGGACGACGCGCCGGAGCTCCCGGCCCAGCCTCCTCCACCTCCCACGCCTCCGCCGCCCCCACGGGTCGCGCGACCGCCGCAGGCCCCGCGCTCCGTGTCTCCCCGGCGCCCCGCGCCCCCGCCGCC
>CALBDV010000823.1 GCA_937927565.1 uncultured Holophagales bacterium | reverse complement strand
AGGCGCGGCGCGGCTCCCGACGCCCAGCGGAGTGTCCGGCCCCCCACAGGGGGAGTGCGAATCGCCGGGACCGTCCCGAGGAGCCTGTGCGCGGCGGGTCGATCTTGCTTGACGGGGTCCGCAGGCGGGGAATAGTTTGCGGGGGTGATCGATACAGTTCGGGTCCCCTGGTCGGGGGAGATGGCGGTCGCCATGGCCGCCTGCCCTTCGCCATCCGTGCGGTGAGAGGCTCCCCGATCGTCCGGCAGACCCGAAGGGGGGGATTTCTGGCAGATCCTGATCTCGAAGCGGAAAGCGCCCGCCGGCAGCGCCGGTCGCTGAGGGACAGCCCGTGCCCCGCCCGTCGAGCGCTCGCGGGTCCGCCGGCTGAAGGCGCGATGAGCCCGCCTGGTGTCGTCCGCGTCGCCGGGGGGGCCGGCGCGCGGGCGCGATTCCTCCTCAACGGAAGGTCTCCCCCCTCGAGCCGAGGCGGGAGTGTCGATCGCCCCGGAACGACCACCGCGGAAACGCCCCACGCCACCCGGACATCCAGGGAAGCAACCAGGAGAGGAGGAACAGTGAGGATCACCCAGAAGAGTCTTCTAGCCGTCGTGACGGTCGCCAGCGTGCTGCTGGCGGGCGCGCTGTCGGCGGAGATGCTCCCCGAGAAGAAGAGCGGCCGCGCCGAGGTCATGTACCCGGTGAAGGTCGACGTCTCGCCCGCGCTGCGGAGCATCCCGATCCCGCCGGCCAAGCCGGTGGCGAACCGCGAGGTCCCGAACAAGACGACGTCGATGCGCAAGGGAGTCCCGGGGACGTCGGAGAAGATCCAGACGGCGCCGGGCGTGCCGAACACGCCGGACCCGCTGGCCGGGTGGCCGGGCCTGGGCAGCGACGAGAACCAGACGATCATCGGCGGGCGGCTGATGCCGCCGGACACGCAGGGCGACATCGGGAAGGACCACTACATCCAGTGGAACAACCTGGTTTTCGCGATCTGGGACAAGTCGGGCAACAAGGTGTTCCCGGCGCAGCCGGGTCCCGTGGCGGCCCCCGGGGACATCCTGTGGGACGGTTTCGGCGGCCCGTGCGAGCTCTACAACGACGGGGACCCGATCACGCTGTGGGACCCGCTGGCCGAGCGCTGGGTGATGAGCCAGTTCGCGGTCTCGATGTCCTCGGCGCCGTTCTACCAGTGCGTGGCGGTGTCGACGACGTCGGACCCGACGGGCACGTGGTACCGGTACGGGTACGCGTGGCCGGGGAGCCGGTTCCCGGACTACCCGAAGCTGGGTGTCTGGACGGACGGGTACTACATCACGACGAACGACTTCAACTCGTCGCTGACGTCGTTCGTGGGGATCACGGTCGGCGCGTTCGAGCGCGACAAGATGCTCGCGGGCCTTCCGGCGGGGTTCATCTACTTCCAGATGACCGACGGCGGCGCGCGGGACTACTCGGCCCTTCCGGCCGACCTGGACGGCAACGTGGCGCCGCCGGCGGGCTCGCCGGGGCTGATCGGTGAGTTCCAGGACAAGACCTGGTTCACGCCGAACCTGCCGACGGACCAGATCTGGCTGTACAAGCTGACGCTGGACTGGGCGAACCCAGCGAACTCGACGTTCGGCACCGGGGCGACGCACGAGCCGGACTTCCAGCTGGCGATCTCCGAGGTGAGCGAGAACTGCGCGGGGCGGGACTGCGTGCCGCAGGGCCCGTCGGCGCAGAAGGTGGACGACATCGACTTCCGGATCATGCACCGGCTGGCGTACCGCAACCTCGGGTCGGCGGAAGCGCTGGTGGCGAGCATGACGGTCGGTGCGGGCGGCCGCGCCGGCGTGTGGTGGGGCGAGTTCCAGAACAACGGCGCCGGGTGGGCGACGCGCCAGGACGGCGTGTACGCGCCGGCCGACGGCGATCACCGCTGGATGCCGTCCATCGCGATGGACACGAACGGGAACATCATGCTGGGCTACTCGGCGTCGTCGACGTCGGTGTACCCGTCGGTGCGCTACACGGGGCGCCTGGCGGGGGACCCGCTCGGGCAGATGGGCGACGAGAAGGTAATGGTCGTCGGGGCGGGAGCGCAGTCGGGCGGGAACCGCTGGGGCGACTACTCGGCGATGGGGATCGACCCCGTGGACGGCTGCACCTTCTGGTTCACCCAGGAGTACATCGCGGCCAGCGGGAACTTCGACTGGGACACGTGGATCGGCAACACGAAGTTCTCGACCTGCTCGGCGGGGCCGGCGGGAGTGATCGAGGGCTACGTGAAGAGCACCGCGGGCGGCGCGGCGATCGCGGGCGCCTCGGTGCAGATCGGCGGGATGTACTCGACGACGACGAACGCGTCGGGCTTCTACCAGATCACGGTGCCGGTGGGCACGTATGACGTGACGGCGTCGAAGTTCGGCTACGACGCGGCCACGATCACGGGCCAGGCGGTCACGGAGGGCGGCACGACGGTCGTGGCCGACCTGCTGCTGACGCCGGTCGGGTCGTACGCCGTGGACGGCTTCGTGACGGCGGCCGAGCACCACTGGCCGCTCTGGGCGAAGATCGAGGTCCGCCAGGCGGGGACGCTCGTCTTCACGGTCTACACGTCCCCCTGGAACGGGTACTACGAGCTCGAGGCGCTGCCGAACGGCTTCACCTACGAGTTCACGGTGGTCCCGATGTACCAGGGCTACCAGAACGAGGTGCGCCCGGTCACGATCGCGGCGGGCGACCAGGTGCAGAGCTTCACCCTCCTGCCGGCCTCCGGCAACCCGGCTTACGCCTGCACCCTCGACGGCGGCATCAACGAGGACTTCGAGGGTGGCTTCCCGCCGCTCGGCTGGGTCGTCAGGAACAACGGCTCGGACGCCAACAAGGTCTGGAAGCGCAACGACGCCTGGGGCTCGGCCAACGTGACGGGCGGCAGCGGCTACTCGGCCGCCGCCGGTCCGACCGCGGGGGGCACCGGGCCCTACGACACGGAGCTCTGGTCGCCCCTGGTGAAGCTGCCGGCCACCCCGCGCCGGATCAAGTTCAACTCCAACTTCCAGGACTTCGCCGGCAACGGAGACGCCACTTTCCAGATCTCCACCAACGGCGGCGGCACCTGGACCACGCTCCTCTCCTACACCACCGACGACCCGAGCGCGGGAGCCCTGCGCACGGCCGACCTGACGGCCTACGCTGGCCAGACGGTCGTCTTCCGCTGGCGGTTCGTCGCCGGCTCGACGGACGCCTGGTTCTGGCAGATCGAC
>CALBDV010000822.1 GCA_937927565.1 uncultured Holophagales bacterium | reverse complement strand
CGGGTCTGGGGCGCCGCGTTCGGCGGGGCCGCCGCCGGATATGGCGTGAAACTCGTCGGCACGGGTCTCGGGCCGGTCCTCCTCGGAGCCCTCGTCTGCAGCGTCTTCGCGGCGTCCTACGGCGCGCTGACCCTCCTCTTCCGGGTCCCCGAGGCCTCGGCCCTCGCGGGGACGATCCGGCGCCGCCTCGGCGTCTCCTGACCTCCGAACCGGATCTCCGGAGCGCCCGTCCCGTCGTCCGTTTCGCCAGATTCGTGACGGGCGGGCGTGGCACGGGGCTCGATTCGCCCGGGAACGAGGCCGGGCGATAACGCGGGCTTCACACAACTTCACCATCCGGAAGAACGGCCGAAACCCGCGGTGTCCATCTTCCCTTTCGACGGCAGGGATCGAAGCCTCCCGTCCGAAGGAGAAGAAGATGAACGAGACCGCCCCCTCCACCTCCGCCTCCACCCCGAACACGAGCCGGCCGAAGCGCAACCGGGGCCGTGGCCGCACGGTCCTCTTCGGAGCCCTCTTCCTCGGCGTCGCGGCGGTCCTGACGACGGGCGCCCTCCAGGCGTTCGGCTTCGGGCCGTTCCGGCACGGCGCCTGCGGGTCGATGGACCCGGCGCAGGTGGAGAAGAAGATCGACCGGATCGCCGGCTGGATCGTCGAGGATCTCGGCGGAACGCCGGATCAGCAGGCGAAGCTCGCCGCCATCGCGAAGGCGGCCGCGAAGGATCTCGCTCCGATTCACGACGAGCTCGTCGTGGGGCGCCGGGAGGCCGTGGAGATCCTGACGGCCGCGCAGATCGACCGGGCTGCCCTGGAGGCGCACCGCGTCCGGCAGATGCAGCTCCTGACGACCGTCTCCGAGAGGCTGACGACGGCCGTCGCCGACGCGGCGGAGGTCCTCACCCCCGAGCAGCGAGCGAAGGCTGCCGACAGGCTCGCCCGCCACATGGCGAAGTTCGGACACTGAATCCCTGGCCGTCCCGCCCGCGGCCGGAATGCCCGATGATGTGACGATGGCGACCCGGATCCTGATGATCGAGGACGACTCGAGGCTCGCCTCGATGGTCTCCGAAGACCTGGGCCGAAACGGCCTCGACGTCCTCGTGGCGAGGATGGGCTCGGAAGGGCTCGCGCGGCTCGCGCGCGAGCCCTTCGACCTCGTGCTCCTCGACCTGATGCTCCCCGACGCCGACGGCCTGGACGTCTGCCGGCGCCTTCGGGCCTCGGGGTCGACCGTCCCGGTCATCATGCTGACCGCAAAGGGGGACCCGACGGACCGAGTCGTCGGCCTCGAGCTCGGCGCCGACGACTACCTTCCCAAGCCGTTCGACCCGCGCGAGCTTCTCGCACGGATTCGCGCCGTCCTCCGGCGGCCATCCTCCGTCGCGGGGCCGGCACCGCGTGTGCTGCGATTCGGGCGGCTCGAGGTGGACGCCGACGCCCGCGTCGCGCGCGTCGACGGGATCGAGCGGCCGATGACGGCTCACCAGTTCAACCTCCTTTTCGCCATGGCCGAGCGGGCGGGGCGCGTCCTCTCGCGGGAGCAGCTGATGGAGCTGGCGAAGGGGGAAACCCTCGAGGCCTTCGACCGGTCGATCGACGTCCACGTCGCGCGCATTCGCGCGGCGATCGAGGACGAACCGAAAAGCCCTCGGCGCATTCTCACGGTTCGCGGTGCGGGCTACGTCTTCGCGCGGAGCCAGGACGCGTGAGGCGGCAGAGCTGGCACCCGGGCGCACGGCTCCACGCGAGAATCTACCTCGCCGTCCTCGCGAGCGTCGGAATGGTCGCGCTTCTCAGCGGCCTCGCGTGGCACCTCCGCTACGGCCGGGAGCCCCTCGAAAGCGGCCTCGAGCTAGCCGCCGAGATCGCGGGCGAGCTGCTGCCGCCCGCGAGCGCCTCACCCGTGGAGCAGGGGGCCGTCCTCGCGCGCTGGGGCAAGAGGACGAATGCCCGGCTCACCCTCTTCTCGCCGACGCGCCAGCGGATCACCTCGTTCGGCGAGCCGCTCCCTCCTCCTCCTCCGGAGTACACCCGGAACGTGACTTTTCATGTCGGCCGCGGTGGGCCGGCCGTCGCGCTGCGCCTTCCCGATGGCCGGTGGCTCGTCGCGAGGCGTTCGTTCCGGCGCGCTCCCCCGCTCGGCTTCCTCACGGTCCTCGTTCTCGCTGCGATTGCGGTCGCCCTCGCGGCCTGGCCGATCTCGCGCCGGATCACGCGGCGCCTCGAGCGGCTCGAGGAGGGCGTCGAGGCGTTCGGGGCCGGCGACCTCGGCTCGCGGGTGACGGTGGAGGGGCGGGACGAGGTCGCGCTTCTCGCCTCGAGCTTCAACCGGACCGCGGGGCGCATCGAGGAGCTCGTCGGCGCGCAGCGGCGGCTCCTCGCGAACGCCTCGCACGAGCTCCGGAGTCCCCTCGGGCGGATGCGGGTGGCGGCGGGTCTGCTCCAGGGCGACCCGCACCTGAAGGACGAGATCGCGCGCGACGTCGCCGAGCTGGACGACCTCGTGGAGGAGATCCTCCTCTCGAGCCGGCTCGAGGCGGGATCCGGCGACGAGCCGTTCGAGGAGGTCGACCTGACGGCGCTCGCCGCCGAGGAGTGCGCCCGTGCAGGGGCTTCGCTTTCGGGGGACGTCGTCACAGTGGAGGGGAGCCCGAGGCTTCTCCGCCGGTTGATCCGGAATCTCCTCGAGAACGCCCGTGGTCACGGAGGAGCCGGTCCTGTCGAGGTGTATGTGCGCCGGGGGGCAGGGGGCGGCGCCGAGGTGGACGTCCTCGACCGGGGACCGGGAGTGCCTCCCGACCTGTCGGAGCGGATCTTCGAGCCCTTCTTCCGCCTTCCCGGAGCCCCGAGCGGCGGAGCGGGGCTCGGCCTCTCGATTGCCCGGCAGGTCGCCCGCCGCCACGGCGGTGGCATCGCCTGTCTCCCGCGCGACGGGGGCGGGACCCTCTTCCGCGCGACGCTGAAGTGAGGTTCGGACCTCGGGGCCTGGCCTACTCGTTCATCCGGTAGGTGTCGTACAGCGCGAAGACCTCGTCCTTCCAGATCCGCCCGAAGCGTCCCGCATCGAAGAGGGGCCGTCTCACGAGTCGAAGCGCCATCGCCGCCTGCTTCTCCGTCGCGCCCGACCTCTCGTGGAGCTTCAGGGCGTAGGCCGAGAAGTCGCGGACGAAGACGTCGAAGAGCTGATCGAGCGCGTCGTCCGAGAGTGCGTGGTGCTCCGCCCCCTCGAGGACGAGGTGGGCGTAGACGGCGAGAGCGAAGAGGTCGCCCACGGCGAGGAGGAGGTCGACGTCCTTCGCCTGCTCCTCCGTTGGAGCGGCGGCAGCCACGAGCTCGCGGAAGGCGCCGAGCTGCTCGCGGAAGAGGGCGACGTTCGGGACGCGCGCGTATTTCTCGAAAGCGGGAGCCCAGTCGTGGAAACGGATCTTCCCGAGGCCGCTCGCGGGCCCCTGGGCGAAGAGGAAGGCGTCGTGCGCCGGCGCGGTGTGCCGCCCGACGTCCGGGCAGGAGGCGGGCCGGAAGAGCCAGTTCGCGAGGAACTTGACGATGAGGGCGATGTTGACGTGGACCGTCCCCTCGAGCTTCGGCAGGGCGCGGATGTCGCGCGCGGCCATCTCGAAGACCATGTCCTTCTCGAAGCCCTTCGCCGCGATGACGTCCCAGAGGAGGTCGACGACCTTCTCCCCCTCGGTCGTCACCTTCATCTTCACGAGCGGGTTGTAGAGGAGGTAGCGCCGGTCCTCGAGCGAGGCGGCCCGGACGTAGTCGGACGCGCGGAAGGCGAAGACCTTCATCGCGACGAGGCGCGCCCAGGCGTCGACGAACATTCGCGCGACGTGCGGGAAGTCGGTCACCGACATCCCGTAGAGGCGCCGTGCCGCCGCGTGGTTCAGCGCCTCGTGGAACGCGTGCGTGCAGATGCCGATCGAGGCCCAGCCGAGGTTGTACTTGCCGACGTTGACGGTGTTG
>CALBDV010000821.1 GCA_937927565.1 uncultured Holophagales bacterium | reverse complement strand
GTTCGCCTCGCCCACGGCGGTCGCGCAGGCGCTCTGGGGTCTGGCGGCAGAGGGGCGGCTCTGGCCCGCGCTTGGCGCCAGCCTCAGGGTCTATCTGCTGGGGACCGGCCTGGCGGTGATCGTCGGCTGCGCCATCGGCATTGCCATGGGCGTCTGGCGTCCGCTGGGCCGCACGCCACGACGGACGACGTGGCCCGCGGCCTCGCCCGCTTCGGTCTCCTCGTGGAGCGGCTCGAGAAGTCGCTCCCGAAGGAGGGTTCGAAGAGGCCGTCGGACGCCCTCACCGCCCAGCTTCTCGCAACGGCCGCGACGGCGTCCCGCTCGAGCCGCGAGCTCGAGGAGAACCTCGCCCGGCTTTCCCGGATGGGCGTCGACGTCCCCAGCGGTGACGGCCTCTTCCGGAAGCTGTCGGAGAGCCTTCCGGGGTGGGGCGTACCGGTGAACCCCGACGCGGACGAGACGATCGGCCCGGGCGCGCGCGGGAGCGTCGTCGGCGCGATGAGGCGCCTCGTCACGCTCGCGCCCGACACCGAGGAGGGGGCGAAACGGTTCCGCGAGATGGTTCAGTCCGGGGTCGAGCAGTTCAACGAGGGGAATCTCGGCCGGGCCGTGACCCTGTTCAGCCTCGCCGAGCAGGTCATCCGACGGGAAAGGGTCGAGAAGTCGGTCGCCCAGGCGATGCGCGCCCGCTCGCACGAGACGCTCGACCCGGCCCGGATGCGCGCCTACGCCGAGAAGCCCGAGAACCACTTCGGCCTGAAGACCATCCTCGACTTCTTCCCGTCGCTCCGCCCCGACGGGCTCCTGGATTCGCTTCGCGAGGAGAGGAAGCGAGACGGGCGCAGGCTTCTCCTCTCCCTCCTCGAGGTCCACGGCCCTCCTGCGCGCGACGCCGCGTTGGAGAAGCTCTCCGTTGCCTCGTCGCTCCCGGAGGGCGAGGCCGACTGGTACTTCCTCCGCAACCTGCTCTACGTCCTTCGGAAGGTCCCCCGGACCACCGAGGCTCCGTTCGAGACCGAGATCGACTTCCTCTTCCGGCTCTCGGAGCCGTCTCTGCCCGCGCCCCTCGTCAAGGAGGCCCTCGCGAACCTCGGGCAGACCCGCCACGAGAGGGCCGAGCAGATCCTGGTGGCCCGCCTTTCGCAGCTCGAATCAGCCGTCGCGAAAGCGGGTGGGGTCGTACCGGCCGACCTGCTGCAGCTCCTCGACAAGACCTGCGCCGCCCTCGCGAGGCAGGCGACCCCCGCGACCCTGCGGGCCATCGTGGACCACGGTCTGAAGGGTGCGGGCGCACCTTCCGGTGCCGTCGCCCGGCTCGCCCATCTCGGCGGACACGACCTCTCGCCCCGGGAAGACCTCGTCGACCGTCTCCTCAAGGCCCTCCGCAGCGCGCTCCCGGTGAAGGTCCTCGGCATCGTCCTCGCGTCCAGCGCGAGTGCCGACACCGAGGCGCGCCACCTCGTCAAGGCCCTGTCGGGGACTCCCGTTCCCTCCGTACAGCAGCTCTTCGAGGACATCGCCCGCAGGTTCCCGGACAAGGAGTTCGGCCGCGAGGCCAGAAAGGCCCTCTCCTTCTTCGAGCAGCCGCGGAAGGGCCCCGAAGCTCCCGGACCCGCCAGCCTCGCAGGAGACCTGGAGGTCTTCGGCCTCCCGACCCTCCTCCAGACGCTCGAGCAGACCCAGGCGACGGGCCTGCTCACGCTCCGGGACGGCCGGGGCACGGAAATCGGCGGCGTCGCCTTCGAAGGGGGAAAGGTGCGGGGCGCCACGTCCGGGACCCTCAGCGGCATCGACGCCTTCCACCAGCTGCTCGAGCGGCCTGCGGCGGCGTCCTTTGCCTTCGCCCGCGTCGCCGCGCTCCGGCCCGAGGACGTCAACCTCCCCGCGCCGCAGCCCGTCATGGGCCTGCTCCTCGAGGGGATGCGCCGGTACGACGAGCTGCAGCGCTCCGCCGCGCTCATCCCCGACGGCGCGCGCCTCCGCCCCACGGGGACGAAACCGTCACGCCTGCCGCAGGAGGACGATCAGAAGCTCCTCTCCGCGGTCTGGGCGAAGGTCTCTCAAGGGGCGACCGCCTCCGAATGCGAAGGCGTGGTCGCCACCGACGCCTTCCGCGTCCGCCGCCTCCTCGTCCACTGGGTCGAGGAGGGGTCGCTCCAGGTCGTTCCCGAATAGGGCCCCGACCCCGTGCCAGGCGTGCAATCGTGTATTGTTTTCAACAATACACGATTGCACGCCTGGCACGACCGTCCTAGAACCCCGCGCGCAGCGTGACGAGGAGCTCGTCGGGGTGGACGACCTTCGCCTTCGTCCGCATGTCGTGGCGGGCGTACTCGACGGTGAGGTCGACGTTCCGCACGATGCCGGCGCGGAAGCCGAAGTCGAGCTTCGTCCAGTCCCACGCGAAGGACGGGGCGATGAAGCCGGCGGGCGAGGAGAAGTCGTTTTCGATCCTCGAGATGCGCACGGCGGGCTGGATCCAGTTGAACCAGGGCTGGTCGCCGACGGCGAAGAGGCCGTTCAGCGGGAAGCGGTAGCCGGCCTCGACCTCGTAGCCGCGGCGGACGAGGCCCGCGAGGTCCTGGTAGACGTACTGGCCGAAGAGAGAGAAGCGCTCCCAGCGCGCCTCGACGTTCACCCCCGCCTCGGTCTTGTCGCGGCCGTCGATCCAGCCGGCGGTCCCGGGAGGAACGTCGTCGATCAGGTCGAGGTCGCCGCCGTAGACGGACCCTTCGATCGCGAGCCGTTCGGCGAGCTGGCGGTGGTACGCCCATCCGAGGACGTCGAGCCCGCGCCTTCCGTCCGGCGACACGACGCGGAAACCGAGGCCGCCGCCGGCCTGGAAGCCGCCGTCGAGGCGCGTGTCGTTCGCCTGCGCGTCGTAGAGGATCGGGAAGCCCGAGGCGTACGGCGCCTGGTCGAGGCGCGAGAGATCGGTGCGCTCCGGCGTGCCGTTGTCCCCCGCGAGAGCGTTCGGGTCGCGCATGAAGACGGGGTTCCCGTTGGCTCCCGCCGCGCGCCAGTAGAGGACCTTGCCGAGGCTCCCGCCCACCTCGACACCGATCTCCTCGAAGCGGTTCACGGCCGTCCCCCAGAGACCGTAGCTCTCGAGCCGCCGCGTCTGCTGCTTGGCGAAACGCGGTGCCTTCCCTGCCTGGACGTAGAGGCTCGTGCCGTCGAGAGGCTTCAGCCCGTCGATCCGCTTGCCGAAGCGGAGCCACGCCTCGCGGACCCTCACC
>CALBDV010000820.1 GCA_937927565.1 uncultured Holophagales bacterium | reverse complement strand
CCCGCCGAACGCCTCGCAGGCGACGATGCAGAGAATGAGCGCGAGGCCGAAGAACATCGGTGGGGAACGCCGGACAGGCGCCATGGCAGTTATCGGCATACGACGGGGTTGTTTCAACTCGGCAGGAAGGTACGCCGCCCCGGAACTGTGTCAAGCAAGACCAACGAAGTCCGAATGGAGCAGCCCGCCAGTCGATCCGCGCGCCGCGCCGGCCCCACCCGGGCTCGGGGTCAGGTCGTGACTTTCTAGTCTAGCCCGGACGCGCCAGGAGAAGCCTGCAGACCTGTCCCCGCGACCGGGATTATCGCCACGTCCACACCGGCGGCGAGAATTACGCAGAGCCCCAGGAGGTCGCGGGGACGCTAGATATAACGGTAGGGCGCCAAAGCCGGGATCAGTGGACACTCACATTCTCGAGCTGGACGGATCCCGCCCACGGCTCGTCGGCCTCGATCCGGAACACGGGTATGGGCGCCTCCGAGAGGATGCTTGCGAGAGGCTCGAGACTGGGCAGGGAGTCCTTGACCTGCTCGAGATTCAGGATTCGCTGCCAGCGGAAGAGCATCTCCTCCGCGTCCGCTCCAGAGAACCCGCTCCGACCCATGGCCCCTCGGATCGCGTCGAGAAGGTCCGAACGCGCCTTCCGGCTGTCGCGATCACCCGAGGGCGGGACCTCGACAAAGCCGTAGGTGCCATCCTTCGCGTAGCGGTCGCCCAAACGGTACGGAGCCCACCAACCTTCTCCCTCGACGCGCCCGAACCCGTCGATCGTCACCACCGTCGTCCAGTCGCCGCCCGTCTTTCGTTCGACCTTGGCGAAATAGCCTCCCGCGGGACCAAAGAACACCACATGAGCGCGTTCGCCCCTCGATCCGGCGACCCACTCGAGCGTCGCGATGCTCGCCTGAAGAGGAGCCCCGGGTTTGGCGAGGCCCGTCCAGCTGAGGCTCAGCTGGCCTAGCTTTTCCTCACGCCCGCCGGAGAGCAGTCCGCTCCAGCTCTTCGACGTATCCGGTCCGACGAACGTGGGCACAGAGCTCATCTCCAGCGTGGCCAGGAGGCGCTTCGCGGCGTCGGGGCCGGCGTCTCGCAGGATCGCCGTCTGCCCCGGGCTCCTGTCTTGCGGCCGGCCGAAGACGGAGTAGAGCGAGACCATCGGCACGACGACGCGCTGGAGATCCCCGGAGCCCTCGAGGTTGGCTGCTGCACTCTGCGACACCATGGACGCCTCCACCGCCTCACGCAGGAGCTTCGCGAGCGAAGGCGAAATACCCGACATCCACCGGGCCAGGTTCGCGCGCCCTTGCTTCGCATCCGCGGTGTCACCCTTCCTCGGCCAGCTCCACCCGACGGACTTGTCACCAACGACGTAGATCGTCGGAACTCGCGCCTCGTCACCGCCGAGATCCCGCCGACTCCAGACGACGAGGGCCTCACCCGTGCCCGCCTCGCGGAAGACCGTCCACGAGAGCTTACGGTCCCTCCTACGCGTCGCGACCAGGATTCGTCCGGACGGCGACTCGAAGGCCGTCCGGGACAGGTCGGGGTCGGACGAAGCTACCCGATCGATCGAAAGCAGGCCGAGCCTTCGCCCGGTGGCATCCGTCACGGAAACGACCGCCGGGGGCGCGCCTGCGCCCTTCTCCGGCGGCGGCGTGGAAGCCACCAGAAGCGGTGCGGCGAGCACCGCCATGCAGCCCAAGAGAATCCGGAAAACCTGGGGGAGCATCAGCATCCAGCTACGCAACTATCGTACCAGTCCTCTGCCGCCTGGAGGCACTGCTCATAGTCCGGGCTCGTGCTGGCGCACGACCCCATTCGCGAGTACAAGCCATCCGAGCACACCTGCTGGCAGGAGGTTCCCCCGCCACCGCCACTGCCGCACTGGCACGAGAATCCGTTGACTCCAAGCCAGCACACGAGTTCGCACTCCCACCCAGGATCCTGGTGTCGGACGGCACCCGCCGCAGGGAAGGCCGGAGCAAGGAGGGCCATGGCGAGCAGGAGAGGCACAAATCTCAGGAGTTTCTTCATTGTGCCGCAGACGCTACCCCCCCCCCCCCCGCATTCGTCAATCAAGACTGATTGGGTCAGGATTGTCTGTTAGCCAAATATGCGTATCGGGCGCCAGTATCACTCCCGCAGCGAGAGCCGTCGGGCCAGCTCCTCAAACGCCCTCGCCCGGTGCGAGCGGGAGTTCTTCTCCTCGGCGCTCATCTCGGCGAAGGTCCGCGTTCCGCCCTCAGGGATGAAGATCACGTCCCAGCCGAAGCCGCTGGCGCCGCGAGGCTCGGGAGCAAGTGAGCCGGAAACACGCCCCGAGGCGACAACGACCTCTTCCGCCAATGCGCCGGGCCAGGCGAGGCCGAGCGTCGAGACCGCTTCGACGCGCGGGTCGCCCCAGGCCCAGGCGAGCCTCGCGAAGCCCGCTTCCCCCACCGCACCGACGGCGAACTTCGTGAGGGGGCCGGGGTAGCCCTTCCAGGCCGGGAGCGCGAGCCCCGAGTCCTCGACGAGGACCGGCACGC
>CALBDV010000819.1 GCA_937927565.1 uncultured Holophagales bacterium | reverse complement strand
GGCGAGGACGAGGAGGACGAGGTTCCGAAGTCTCATGCGGACGTTGACCTCACAGGAGTGGCGCGAGAAGGCGGGCGAGGCCGAGCCGGGCACGATCGACGAAGCCTCGCCTCTCGACCGACGCGAGGGTCACCTCGCGGCTCTGGGCGAGATCGCGCGTGAAGCGCTCCTCGAGGAGCGTGGAAAAGGCCCGGTCGAAGACGAGGGCGCCGAGCTCGAAGTTCAGGGAGAAGCTCCGGAAGTCCAGGTTCGCCGATCCGACGAGGGCCCAGGAGCCGTCGACGACGACGGTCTTGGCGTGGAGAACGCCGGGCAGGTACTCGAAGATCCGCACCCCGGAACGCAGGAGCGGGCCGTAGAAGAAGCGACCGGCGGCCTGCGCGACAGGGACGTCGCTCTCGGCGGGCACCAGGACGCGAACGTCGATGCCCCTGTAGGCGGCGTTGCAGAGCGCCCGGACCGTCGGCTCGTCGGGGACGAAGTAGGGGGTCGTCAGCCAGCAGCGCTCGAGGGCGCCGGAGAGGGCCGAGAAGTAGACGTGAGCGTTGGCGTTGGCGGTCTGGTCCGGGCCGCTCGGCAGGACGGCGACGACCGACCCGTCCGCGATCGGCAGCGGGATGCTCGAAGGGACGAGCCGCTCCCCGGAGGCGAAGGTCCAGTCCTCGGCGAATACGGTGGCCAGGTCGAAGACCGCGGGCCCCTCGAGCCGCAGGTGCGCGTCGTGCCATGGACGGTTCCGGTGGCCTCGGCCCGTGCCCGCCGTGATCCAGCTTCCTCCCGCGTACTCGTCGCCGACGTTCATGCCGCCGGTGAAGGCGATCCGCTCGTCGACGACGAGGAGCTTGCGGTGGTTCCTGAGATGGGCCGACCAGCGTTTTCGAAGCGGGTTGAGCGGCAGGAAGGGCTCCGTCCTCCCGCCCGCCGCACGCAGCGCCTCGAGGCTCTCCTCCGGGATGTCGGACGAGCCGACGGCGTCGTAGAGGAGCCGCACGTCGCACCCCGCCCGGGCCCGCTCCGCGAGGTCGGCCAGGAAGGCCCGGCCCGTCGCATCGTCCTCGACGATGTAGTACTCGGCCCACACCGAGCGCTCCGCACCCCGGATGGCCTCGGACTTCGAGCGGAAGGCGAGCTCGTTGTCGAGGAGGAGCTCGAGGTGGTTCCCCGCCCGGGGCGGGAGGCCCGTCAGGCGCATTCCGAGGAAGAGAACCGAACGCGCCAGCGGCGACGCGTGGTCCACCTCTGCCGGGAAGGGCGTGCTTCCGAGGCTCCTGCGAATCGCAGAACGCACCGCCTCCCCCGCGAGCCGCTTTCGACGACGCGTCGTCCGGATGCGAGGGCTCGCGAGGAGGAAGTAGGCCAGGGGGCCGACGCCAGGGAGGAAGAGAATGAAGAGGATCCAGGCGAGGGTCGAGGTGACCCCGAGGTGCCGCGTCACCGCGTGGCCGAGCGCGAGGACGTCGAGCGCGAGGGCGGCGAGTGCGAGGATCTCGGTGAAGCTCATTCCGCGGCGTCCCTCGGCATCTTAGGCCGGGGGCGCGGAAGGGTGGGGCGAGGTAATCTCACCAGATCTCGAAACGGGCGGCCCTCGGCCGTGGGAGTGTTCGTTGACCGTCACACGGACGTTCAAGGTCTCGGGCCTCGCGCTCCTCGCGGGGATTCTCCTCGCCAATCTCGGTGGCGAAGCAGGATTCGCCGAGCTGGTAAAGGTCGTCGGGGTCCTCGCGATCGTCGTCTCGGCGCCCGTCTTCGGCGTCAGCGCCCTCCGCCACCTCCTGCGCGGCCTCCTCTGGAGGGTCGGCAGCCGGCTCTTCGTCTCCTACCTCCTCATCGGCGTTCTCCCGCTCCTGCTCGTGGCGGGGCTCATCTCGGCTGCGCTCTACATCCTCGCGGGCCAGTCCGGGGCGCGCCGGGCCGAGTCGCGGCTCCTCGCGCGCCTCGACGCCCTGGAGGCGAAGGCATCCGAGTTCGCGGGGCGCGAGCGGGCGCGCCGCCCCGAGACGGCCACCGGGAGCGGCTCGTTCGACGGCTGGGCCCTTCTCCCCGCGAGCGGCAGCGCGGAAGGGGACGGCCCGCTCGGCACGCAGCTCGGGAAGATCGCCGTCTCCGAAAAGGGCCTCCGCGCCTTCGTCCAGTACGGGGACAAGTCGTTCCTCGTCGTGGCGCGGCGGACGAAGGC
>CALBDV010000818.1 GCA_937927565.1 uncultured Holophagales bacterium | reverse complement strand
CGCATCCGAGATCGCCGTTCCCGTGACGGCCTTTCTCGCCGTCTCCATTGCGCTCGCCACGGGACTTCCGGCGGCTCTCGACCTGCCGGTGCGGGACGTCCTCCTCCGGGCGCTTCCTTCACGCCCGGTGACGGACGTGGCCGTCGTCGCCATCGACGAGTCCTCGCTCGCGACGGAGGGGCCGTGGCCCTGGCCCCGCGCCCGGCTCGCCGCGATCGCCGTGGCGGCGCGCGAGGCCGGAGCCCGGGTCCTCGCGCTCGATCTCCTCCTCGTCGCACCCGGCGAAGGGGACGACGTCCTTGCCGCGAGCCTGGCGGCGATGCCGTCGGTCCTCGCCGCGGGCCTCGACGCGAAAGCGGGGTGGCTCCTCCCGGCGCCGTCCCTGCGCAGCGCCGGACGGCTGGCCGAGACCTCGTTCGACGTCGACCACGACGGCGTGATGCGCCGGCTGAGCGCGACGAAGCAGCGGGACGGGCTCTCCCTCTCCGCCCTCTCGGTCGTCGCGGCCTCGCTCGCGACCGATCCGGAACGACCCGTCCCCGTAGGCCGCGTCCTCGTTCCCGACTTCCGTCATCGCCCGGCAGGAGTCCCCGTCGTCGGCGCAGCCGATCTCCTGGCAGGGCGCATCGACGGGGCCCTCCGCGGCCGCGTCGTATTCCTCGGCGTTACTGCGGCCGGACTCGGCGACCGATTCGTCACCCCCGGCTCCCCGTCAGGGACGCCGGAGCCGGGCGTCCTCGTCCACGCGGCCACGGCCTCGTGCCTCCTGGCGGGCGGGCTCCTGCAGCCCGTCCCGCCATTCGCCTCCGGCCTCCTCGCCTCGGCGCTCGCCGTTCTGGGCCTCTTCGCGGGACGAAGCCCGGGGCCGCGCCGGCGTCTCCTCCTCGGGGCCCTCGCGTTCGTGCCGGTCGGCCTCGGCACTCCGCTCCTGGCGGCCGGGGTCGAGTTTCCGCTCGCCACTCTCACCGGCGCCACGCTCCTCGTGATTCTCGTCGTCGAGGCACGCGCCGCGCGGCGAGGCGAACGGGACGTGGCCCGCGGCGCCGCTCTCAGGGTCGAAGAGCTCGAGGCGAGGCGCGTCGCGGTCCACGAGATGAAGACGCCCCTCACGGCCGTCCGGGGCCTCACGCAGCTCCTCTCGGGCTTCGACCTCTCTCCGGCGGAGCGCGCGCGCGTCGTCGGGATGGTGGGCGAGGAGACGGAGCGGCTCGGCGGAATGATCGAGTCGCTGAACGCGGTGGAGAAGATGCGCCTCGCGAGCTTCGACGCGACGGCCCGCCCCGTCGACCTGGGCGCGCTCGCCGCGCGGCGGGCCGCGGCGATCGGAGCGGGAGCGCCGGGGCGCGTGTCGGTCGAGGCCGGTGAAGGCGTGTCCGTCCTCGGGGACGAGGCCTTCCTCGCCCGCGTCATCGACAACCTCGCCTCCAACGCGCTGAAGTTCTCGCCTCCTTCCTCGCGGGTCCGGATCGCCGTCGTGCGAAAGGAAGGCGACGCGCTCCTCACCGTGGCCGACGAGGGGCCGGGGATTCCCGCGGCCGAACGCGAGCGGGTCTTCGGGCGATTCGTCCGCGGCACCGGGGCCGGGGGTGCCGAGGGGCTCGGTCTCGGCCTTTCGCTCGTCCACGAGGTGGTAACTTGGCACCGCGGGCGCGTCTCGGTGAGGGGCGCCGACAACGGGACGGGAAGCGTTTTCGAGGTCGTCCTTCCCGCGCTGGGCGGGGAGCCCTGAACGAAGGAGCCGGACAGTGGCCACGATCCTGGTCGTCGACGACGACACCGCCATCCGCGAGACGGCGGCCCTCGCCCTCGAGAAGGCGGGGTACGCCGTCCGTCGCGCCGCGAGCGTCGCCGAGGCGATGGCAGAGGTCGCGCTTTCTCCGGTCGATCTCGTCCTCTCCGACATCTACATGCCGGGCGAGGACGGCCTCTCGCTCCTCTCCCGTCTGCGCGAGGGGCCGAAGCCCCCGAAGATCGTCCTGATGACGGCGCGGGGAACGGTCGAGACCGCGACGATCGCGGCCCGGCTCGGAGTGACCGACTACGTCGCCAAGCCGTTCGACCTCGCGCACCTCCTCGCGCGGATCGCGGCCGCCCTCGCCCCGGCCGCGGCGGGAGGAGAGGCGGTCGACCCCGACGGGCCGCGAAGCCTCATCGTCGGCTCGCACCCCTCGATGGTCGAGGTCTACAACGCCGTCGCCCGCGTCGCGCGCCTGCCCGTGACGGTCCTCGTCCTCGGCGAGACCGGCACCGGCAAGGAGCTCGTCGCCCGCGCCCTCCACCAGTTCGGCGCGCATCCCGACGGCCCGTTCGTCGCCGTCCACTGCGGCGCCATCCCCGACACGCTCCTGGAGAGCGAGCTCTTCGGGCACGTCCGCGGCGCATTTACCGGCGCGGACCGCGACCGGCGCGGCGCGCTCCGCGAAGCGCAGCACGGCACCGTCTTCCTCGACGAGATCGGCGACGTCTCGCCCTCCTTCCAGACGAAGCTCCTGCGCTTCCTCCAGGAGAAGACGGTGCGGCCGGTCGGCGCGGAGCGCTCCGAGCCGGTGGACGTGAGAGTCGTCGCCGCGACGCATCGCGACCTCGCCGCGCTCTCGGCCGCCGGGGGCTTTCGCCAGGACCTCTACTTCCGACTCGCCGGCTACGAGATTCGCCTGCCGGCGCTGCGCGAGCGGCGCTCGGACCTCCCGCTCCTCGTCGAGCACTTTCGTGTGGGGGCCGTGAAGGAGATGGGGTTTCGCGAAACGCCCCCCGCCTCCCCGGCCGTCCTCGCCGCCTTTGCAGCGCACTCCTGGCCCGGCAACGTCCGGGAGCTGGAGCAGATCGTGCGACGCCTCCTGATCGACACGGGGGCGCTCTCCGACGCCACGGCCGTGGCGCGTCTGCTTGCGGCGTCCGGGCGGGCCGCCACGCTGGCGACGACCGAGACGCCGGCCACGCCGGACGAGTCCCCCGCCTCGGAACCTCGGGCCCCCGCCACCTCCGGCCCTGCCGAGACGCTCTCGAGCCTCGACGAGGTGGAACGCCGGCACGTCCTCGCGGTCCTCTCCGCTACCGGCGGAAACCGATCTGCGGCGGCGCGGATTCTCGGCATCGAGCGGAAGACCCTCTCGCGGAAGCTGAAGGCGTGGGGCGCGGCCGGCCCGGACGGGGACGACCCCGAGTCCGTCTGACCCTACCGCCTGCGTCCTTTCACCCCGCCCTGCAGAACCTGCAGTCTCCGCGCACGCCTTCGTCATCCCCGGAATCGTCCCGAAGCCGCTCGGAATGCGAGTTTCGCGACTTGCCACGCCGTTCGCCCGCACCTGGCACGGCTCTTGGAATGGAGAAGGGCGAACCGGGAGCCGACGAGACCACCCGGCAGAGACGAAAAGGAGAACGACGATGAACAGCACCAAGAAGCTCTCGACCCTCCTCGTGGGCGCCCTCTTCCTGGCCGGGACGCTCGCCCTCCCCGCAGACGCCCAGCAGGGGCCGCCCGCCGGCTCCGGCACCCAGGCCGGCCAGGGCGCCGGCAACGGGAACGGCCCCGGCGACGGCACCGCCCCCGCCCCCGCTCCGAAGGACGGCACCGGCTACGGCAAGACGAGCGGGAAGGGCTCCGGCAGCGGCACCTGCGACGGGACCGGCGCCGGCCCCCGGGGAGGCTCCGGCTCGAAGGGCGGGAGCTCCGGTTCGGGCCAGCGCCGCTCCGGCGGCGCGCGCGGCGGCCGCGGCTGACCGCCCGGCCGCAACGAACACCCACAATGCGCCCGGAGCGGTCCCGAGAGGATCGGGACCGCTCCCCGCCAATCCGATCGAGTCCTCTCCATACGCACGAGAAATGAGCGGAACCAGCAGTCCGCAAGGAGAAAGCCATGAAAGCCTCCGTCCTCTCGACCTTCGCCCTCCTCGCCTCCTTCGCCGTCTCCACGCCGCTCGCCGCCGCCGGGCCCGGCAAGCCGACCGACCCGCCTTGTGACGGGCTTTCCACCTACATGGCGACCCTCCCCGTCGAACCGCTCAGCGACGTCGAGAAGGAGGGGCTGCTCTTCACCCGCGAGGAAGAGAAGCTGGCCCGCGACGTCTACACGGTGCTGGCGGCGAAATGGGGCCAGCGCGCTTTCACGGCGATCGCCGCCGCCGAGCAGCAGCACATGGACGCCGTCGCCTTCCTCCTGACGCGCTACGAGCTGGCCGACCCGGCGGCCGGGAAGGCTCCCGGCGTGTTCTCGAATGAGCGGCTCCAGGCCCTCTACGTGAGCCTCGTCGAGAAGGGGTCCGTCAGCCTCGTCGAGGCCTTCGCCGTCGGGGCGACGATCGAGGACCTCGACCTCGCCGACGTCGAAGAGCTGATCGCGGACGCCGACAACCTCGACGTCGACACGGTGATGCAGAACCTCGCGAAGGGCTCGCGGAACCACCTCCGCTCCTTCGTCGCTCTCCTCGCCGCCTCCGGCGCGACCTACGTGCCCCAGTTCCTGAGCCCGGAGGAGTACGCCGAGATCATCTCGACGCCGGCCGAACGGCACGTCGTCTACGACGCGGCCGGCCTCCCCGTCGAAGGGATCCCCGCTGGTCCGTGCGACGGGCTGGGGGCTGCGAATGGACAGGGGCCCATGGGACCCGCGGCGGGCCAGGGGCCGGC
>CALBDV010000817.1 GCA_937927565.1 uncultured Holophagales bacterium | reverse complement strand
TGGTTACCCTCCTTTTATTCCCGCAAGCGGATGCTCGCCCATTGTGGGCCGTCCGGGACAGCTCCGCCGTAAACTCCGCCGTTTAGGAGGACCCGTGGCGCGTCCGATTTCCAAGCTCCTCGACACACTGGCCTCGACACTCTCGGCACTCCGCGAAGCGCTCACCTCTGCGACGCCGACGGTCCAGACGTCGGGAAGGAAGAGGGCATCGCGAGCGACGGCGAGGACGTCGGCGCGTTCGACCGCAACCCGAAAGACCACCGCAGCGCCCGCGGCGCGCCGAATGGCGAAGGCGACGAGTCCGCGGCTTGCCCTCCAGGGGAAGTACATGTCGGCGATCCGGGGCCTCTCCGTCTCAAACAAGGCGAAGGTTAAGACGGTCCTCTCCCAGCAGGGCGTCGAGGCCGCGATCGCCCTCGCGCTGTCGAAGAAGGCCTGAGGCAGGCCGGCCTCGTCCCGCCGAGAACCGGAAACCGGACTCGCGGTCTGCTCATGGGGCCTCTTTTCTCGCTCGAGCCGCTCTTGAGATTCTGCCGCTTTTTCGAGAATCCCGACGCGCAGCGCCATCAACGTCCCGGACGATCGCAACCAAGTCGCGCCAGATACCGTCCGGCCGTCGGTCAGACTCCCGGGGACCCGAGGCACCGACTACCTTCTTGGACTGCCTGACAAAGGCTGGCCTGGATGGGTCGACAACTGACCCAAGCGCCCCAAGCGTCGACGTCGATCCTGCCTGGATGGTGTCTACTACCGCCTTTCAGACGGCACTCAGACGGCGCTCCTCAACTTTCTCGCCTCTAGCTGTTGTAGTTTTTCGTCTCTCGCGCAGCCTTGGAGTGCCACATGGCCGCGAGCGCTCCCGTCACGCCGTCCGAATCAATCGCCCGGGTCAATCCTGGGCGATCCTCTCCTCGTCTCGGGTCCCCGGACGACTCACGACCGACGCCCCCACTCGGCTCCTCACGCGGCGGGTCTGGCCACGTCGGGACGTTAGATTCAGCCACCGCACGCCACTGCCTCATGAGCGCTACGCCCCAGTGCGCGCACGAGGAGTCGCGCCGAACAGCTGACTTCCGGAACGGGGACGTACAGAGGAACGTCGCGCCTCGAGGCAGCGGTGCGACCCGAGGCGCCGTACAACCTCACGTCACTACGAGTGACCGACGCCCGACCGACGATCTCCGTGAACGCGATCACGACCGTCAAGCCACACTGCCACGCCTTCCTTTTCTGCCGCGACGAATACCACGCCCCAGCCGCAGACAGCGCAACGAGGCACGACTCCACCGATTCGCGCCCGTCCTCTCCTCAGACACCACACTCCATTACTCGTCCACACCGACCACGACGAAAGAGACTTCTCGCATGCGACAACCGCTCCGTCCACGAGGCCCTCCATCCAGTTCTTCACGGAGCCTTCTCCGCTTCAAATGTCTCATCGCTCAAAGGAGGTAAGAGTTGCCAACGCACCGAACACGCGCCTCTCTATGGGTACGACTTCTCGCCGCTGGAGCATTCCTCTCGACATCGACAGCCTTCGGCAGTGACGACACGGACACCTTCGTCATTCGCCATCGTTCCACGCACTCCGACGTCCAGCACCCAGCCGTCGAGACGATACTTGGCCCCGCCGACATCGGCGAGCGCTTCTGCGAAAACGGGCGCTGCGTCGTCCTCTGCGGATCTCCTCGGCAGCTCGCTGCCCTCGATTCCTTTCGCAAGAATGAGGATCTCGACATCGAGCCGATGCCGGACGCACACAGGGTCTTCCTTCGCGGAGCGACGTATGACGCGAAGGCCCGAGCGTTTGACCGCGACATCCGTTCGGAGGCCGACAGCCTCCCGCCCGCCGATACCGGCGTGTTCGTGATCATCTTCAAGACCTATCCGTCCCTTCAGATCCGAGAGGATCTCGCAAAGAGCGGCGTAACGCTTCTCGAGCCCACTCAGACCCTGAGCTACTTCGCGTACGGCACCCGTTCCACCATCGAGACTCTCTCCGAGCGCTTTCGATACGTCTACGGCACCGTCGCGGTTCCGCCCGTCCTCAAGCGCTACAACATCGACGAGCGCCTGGAAGGAGACGGCGATGATCCGGCGCCCACCACGGTCGTACTCGTATCGTCGGCACCATCCAAGAAGGCCGTCCTCGCCGCCCTCGAGTCCATCAGCGGAACTGCGCCCACGCTGATCTACACCACAGGTGCGGTCGAAGCTCTCTCGACTACTGCCAGCCGGCTCGACGCGTTCGTCCTCAGCTCGTTCCCGGAGGTCGTCAGCATCACGAGGGACACCTTCCACGCGAGCCCCTCGGATGAGCGCGCGTCGCGTATCGTCGCCGGGGCGTTCAACTCCTACGGCTCTTCCTGGCCCACTTCCCTCGGGCCGAACATCCAGACGCCACCGTTCTGGACCAACTACCTGGGGCAGCTCTCCTCCTCGTTCTCCGGCTTCAACCCCGCGAACCACGTCGTCGGGCTCCTCGACACCGGCATCGATAGCGGCCTCATTCGAGACGGTGCCGCCGATTGCCCGCCATACCTGCGCCCCACGAACTACCCCTCGGATCCGTGCAAGCTCGTGTTCACGACTGATCTCTCGTCCGCACCGCCCGAAAACGTCGCAGACGACAACTACGCGAACGGACATGGCAGCACGGTCGCATCGATCATCGGGGGCTACGCCGGCTCCGCGAGCTCTGGTCGCGACTTCAGCAACTACGCGTTCACGCAGGGAGTGGCACAGGGCGCCCGCTTCGCTGTCAGCCGGTTCTTCAGGAACTGCGGGCTGTTTCCCTACCGTCGCGAGGGCACCACCGAGCTCGAGTTCTCGGACGATCGGACTGAGGCGAAGATGCGGTATTCGCTCGTCGCTCTCGGATCCACGAACACAATCCCAGACTACGGCACTGGCCCGGGCGCGCGGGTATTCAATCATAGCTGGAACATGCCTGGCGCCACGTACGATGCGACTTCGGTACTTCTTGACCAGGCAACACGCACCCTCCATGCGGTGGCGTTTACCTTCCGCAACAACCAAATCCTTCGCGGCTCCGACGTCTCGAGCCTCCACGTCGTCTCAGCGGGAAACACGACGAACAACCAGGACATGGTCCAGGCCCCCGCCACAGCGAAGAACGTCATCGCCGTCGGCGCGACAGAGACCTACAACCAGGAGATCTATACGGCGGGTTGCCCGAATGCGAACGCGGGCAATGCCGACAACCCCAGGCAGATCGCGACACTCTCGCGCATCGGCTGGTCGAACCAGCGCGTGAAGCCGGACCTCGTGGCGCCTGGCACTCGAATGTACGGTCTGTACAGCAGCGAGGTCCGCTGCCCGACGACCTGCAACCCAGATCTCACAGGCGACACATACGGCGACACGAACTACACCTGGTCGAACGGCACGAGCTTCGCTGCTCCCGTTGTCACAGGGGCAGCGGTTCTAGCGAAAGAGTGGCTTCGCACCGCAGGTTACACGAATGCGTCGCCTGCACTCCTCAAGGCCGCGCTGATTGCCACCGCTCGGTCCCTTACGGACCTTCCGTCCTGCGCCACCGGGTGCTCCCCGTGCTGCGCCTCTTGCGGAGCGATGCAGCCTGCACCCGACTCGCGCCAGGGCTGGGGCGGCGTTTCGCTCGATAAGCTATTCCGTCCGCAATCCAACTACTTCATCATCGATCAAGCCACGCAGTTCACCGCGGCGAACCAGAGCGTCACGTACACGCTCAATGTTGTGAACCGAAACAGGGACGTCAGCCTCGCGCTCGTGTGGTCGGATCGCGCCGCGCTCGAGCCCGACAATGCCGCGAACAACCTCACGAATGACCTCGATCTCTCAGCCTTCGTTCCGACGGCGGGAAAGCAATACTACGGCAACGTGTCGTTCATCGATCCGAATAGCTGTAGCAGGTCGAGCTACTCTCTCCCGAATCCCGTCGGCTTCACGCGCGACCGGCTCAACAACGTCGAGCGCATCACCATCAAAGCGTCGGATCTCTCCGTCATGACCGGCCAGATCATGATTACGGTCACTGCGAACGCGATCCGGGGAAACGGGGTGAACCCGAATGCAGACACACCGTGGGTACAGGACTATGCGCTGTTCGTCGACAATGCTCACTAGGGCCCTCTTCTCGGCGTGCGTAGTGCTCGCGACCGGCGTCCTTGCGGCGTCGGATCTGACGACCGTCTACGCGCCACTCGTCTACACCTACCCGCCCGATCAGGTCCCCGAGGACGGGACCGTCCTCGTGCAGAGTGGATGGGAGAGCAAGCTCTCTGCATTCAACCCAACCGGTGACGCCACCACAATGGAGGTGCTCGCAGCTCATGGCCCCGATGGTCCCGTGCAGAAGGGCATGCCATCCGCCAATCTCACGGAACTCCCACCGTACGCTGGCGGGGCTGTGAATTGGGGCTTCGCGACGACACCACGATTCGGTGTCGCCTTCCTCGAGATGCGCACGGCACCGGAGGTGAGCGTCAGCGGCGACCTTGTCTGGTCCAAGCGCTATCTGGGTTGTGGAAACGGCCTTGGAAGCACCAAGGTCCCGCAAGGCCAGGTCGCATTACCTGTGTTCCGGTCCCTGTTCCCCGCTGGCCGGACTGCGATCGCCGGGGCCGTCGAGCTCGGCCGGCTGATGGACTCGCCGTATTGCCCGGAGGCCGTGAGGAAGTACCAACGGAGGGTCAACGTCACGTTGTTCAACGCGGGAGATGCAGAGGCGACCTTCGTCGTGACGGAGCTGCCGCTGAACGGAATCACGACGCCGCTCTATGAGACGACAAGGATGGTAGGCGCCAAGCGGGTTCTGCAGATCAACAGCATTCCCGTCCCGACGGAAGATTCTCCGGATATTGCCGGCCCAATCAACGGCGACGCCATCTGGTTCAAGGCCACCGCGAACCAGCCGTTTCTCTTCTACGTGAGTACCGTCTTCGAGGATCCCGAACCAGGCGCGGCGGCCTTCCAAGTGTACACGCCGTCCCTGCTCCCACTGGGCGCACAGTAGCCCTGCACCACTGGATGCAGGGGCTGCCAGCGCGTCGGCCCCTGCATCGCTCCCTGCTCCAGGGACTACCTCGGAAGACCTCGGCACGAGTTGACGTGATAAGCGTCGCTGCTCTCGGCCAGACGTACGGGCCCACTTGACGCAAGCCGGCCGTCGTTCCACATTGGGATCAACCATTCCCCCATCAGCTCCTGCGAGACTGCGCTCCACCACGTGCACAGACAGAAGGGCCCGACCGGGCCCTCGCGAGGGTCGATCGTTCCTTGAGCGTCGGCGCTCGTCGCACCGCCGGCGCCTGCAGGGAGGCGCCCGCGAGGATCAGCGTCGACGAGTTCTTCGACGAGGTCGCCAAGCTCGGGTACTCGCCGGATCAGCTCGCGGCGGCGGGTCTCGACCGCCCCACCTTCCACGCGCGTATCACCCAGAGTTGCGAGCAGTACGCCCGGGGTGCCTGGGGCTTCAACGTCAGGCGTCCATCTCTGCAGGTCGTCTGGTCCGCGTACCACGTATCAGCGATCGACCGGGCCCTCAGACACGGATCCGACGTGCACCCACTCCTCGAGGCGTACCCGAGGGAGGCGGACGTCGAGGCGTGGGCGGCGCCGTTTGGTGCGGCCGCACGCGATGCCATCCTCGACTCGCCGGTGCTCAGCTTCCACGTCGAGCACGAGCGGGCGCGCTTCCTGCCCGGGCGACCCCCGAGCGAAGTCCCGTACCCGAGCTGGGCGTTCCAGCGCTCCGTCGATCCAGCGTCGCGGTCGCTCTGCACCACGGACGCGATCCGATACGCGGCCGACGGCGCGCCGCTCGGCCCGATGTTCGCAGAAGCCCGGGCGATGCTGCCGGGGTTCCGCGACGTCCCCGCCTGGCACCGGCGCCTGGCCGCAGCCGTCTACGCCAAGCTCCCCGCCCCTCCGGACGTGCGCCACTGCCTCGACACGGCCACGATCACCTTCGCGACGTTCGACGAACGAACCGGGATGCGCTGTCGCCGAACACCTGTGCACGAGATCCTTATGGGAGAGCTCGATCTCCTGACGCCTGTCGAGCATCTCGTCCTGCGCAAGAGCCTCACGACTACGCGCCTCGCAGATCTCCGACTCCCGCCGGTCTACCGCGAGTTCGTGCCAGAGCACCGGGTCGCACTCCTGACGGCAGCTCTGTTCTCGGTCCACGAGGACCCACACGGTCGGGGCACCCGCGTGTGGCATCCTCTCGCCGCGCTGCACCCAAATGGCTTCGTGGCGACGCGCGCGTCCGACCGGATTCCGACGGACTGGGTGGAGTTTGATGTGCACGCAGGCTACGGTGCCGAGGACTGCTGGCCGTTCGCAGGCCGGCTCTAGCCCGCACCGCTGCCCTGATCGGGCGTCGCTTCGCACCAAACGACGATCCGTGACGAGGCGGACGTACCGTTTCGCCACCAGCCGCCCGTGACGAGGCGCTCAGCGCCTGCGCCGTCAGGGATCCTCACCGCTTCGAACCTCCCGAACCGCTGCCCTGCCTGAGTGGCGCCCCACACCACGCGCGCCAGCTCCGGCCCCAGCCGCCGGAGAGGCATCCCAGGGTAGAGCAGGCGCCCAGGCAGACCGCCCCGCGTGACGGCGATGTCCACGGCGAGCCCGCGACCCCGCTGGGCCGCGGAGAATAGGACGAGCCCTGGTGGCATCTGGATACGACCGCGGTCCACTCCCTGGCTCAGCGAGACGAGCAGCACGCCGAGGGGGACTTCGAAGGCCGCGCGCGCCTGGCCGAGCAGGGCACCGCAGCTCGCAGCCCGAGCCTCACGCGAAATCGAGCCGACGGCGGCGCAGAACGAGTCTGCGAGCGCCCGATCCGGAACCAGGACACGGCCCGCGATGCGGTTGCAGCTGTCCTCTTCGAGCCTGTAGAGCTCGAGCACAGCACGGTCGCGGAGAGCTGCAGTTAAGATCCCCTGGGTCGTCCGCTCGAGCACCCGCTCCCACAACCCGTCGCGCTCGACGAAGAAGAAGCGATGCGCCACCTCGTGCGCGTACGCGAAGCGGAGGAACGGCTGGAGAGAGAGACTCGGGTCGTCGTCGAGCCATACGCGCTGGTGCGGCCGCGGGTTGAGCGTGATGGTGAACTGGCCCGTGTCGCGGTCGAACGTTAGGCGG